>JAPKZP010000573.1 GCA_026393735.1 Acidobacteriota bacterium | reverse complement strand
GCCGCGCGCGCCGCCCGCCCTCCCGAAGCTGACACCCGACGCGTATCTGGGCAAGTGCCATGCATGCTCGCTCGAAGATCAAGCACCTCCGCTGGTACATCGCCGGCCTGCTGTTCCTGGCCACGGTCATCAACTACGTCGATCGCCAGACGCTGTCGATCGTGGCGCCGACGCTGACGAAGGAGCTGCACATCGATAACGTGCAGTACTCGAACATCCTGCAGGCGTTCCTCGTCGCGTACACGTTCATGTACCTCGTGACCGGGCACCTCGTGGATCGGTTTGGCACGCGGATCGGCCTGGCCGTGTGCATGGCGTGGTGGTCGGTGGCCAACATACTGCACGCCACGGCGACGAGCGCCTTCGGGCTCGGCGTGTTCCGGCTGCTGCTCGGCGCCGGCGAGTCGGGGAACTTCCTCGCCGCCGGCAAGGCCATTTCAGAGTGGTATCCCCCAAAGGAACGGGGCTTCACCAACGGCCTCGTTCAGGCGGCGGCGTCGGGGGGCGCGGTCGTCGCGCCTCCGTTGGTGGCATGGCTGCTCGTGCAATACGGGTGGAGGCCAGCCTTCGTGATCACAGGCGCCATGGGCCTCGTGTGGCTCATCGGCTGGCTTTGGCTCTACCACCTACCTGTGCGCCACCCGCGGATCAGCGAGGACGAACTGGCGCTCATCCAGGCCGGCGGTGCGCTCGAACGGAGCCGCGCGGAGAACGCGCCGCGGATGAACTGGGGCGACCTGTTGCGGCTTCCGCAGACGTGGGGATTGCTGCTGTCGCGGATCATTTCGGATCCAGTCTGGTGGTTCTACCTGTTTTGGCTGCCGAAGTACCTGGCGGATTCGCGGGGATTCTCGATCGCGCTCATCGGCATGGTCGCGTGGATGCCCTACCTTGCCGCCGATCTCGGGTCCGTCGCGGGCGGCCTGGCATCGGGCTACTTGATCAAGCGCGGTGTCGCCACCGTGACCGCTCGCAAACTCGCGATGCTGCCGGCCGTCGCGCTGATGCCGGCGGGCATGTTCATCGCCGTGACGCCGTCCGCCACGGTGGCGATCGCCCTCATCTGCCTCACTACGTTCTGCCACATGGTGTGGAAGACCAACCTGGTCACGCTGACCAACGACATCTATCCGACCCGCCTCGTGGGTACGCTGGGCGGCATCGTCGGCATGGGCAGCGGGCTCGGCGGCATGTTGTTCACGTATGTGGCTGGCCGGGCCATCGTCGGATCGTCGTACGGCATCGTGTTCGTCATCATGGGCTTCCTCCACCCCGTGGCGTTGGCCGTGGTGTCGGCGCTCGTGCGCCGCCCGGTGCCGGAGATGGATCGCATTCAGGCCTAGCGTCAAGCCGTAACAGCCCCGGAGAACTCGTATGCGCACATGTTCATGTTGGTGCAGGCGGCAACTGCGGGCGGTGGGCGTCCTCGTCGTGGTGGGGGTGACCGCCGGGAGCGCCTCCGGCCAGGCGCGCACGGCGGCGGGTGCCGATCGCGTCCTGAGTGGGCTCGTGTTTCGCGGGATTGGGCCCGCCGTCATGGGCGGGCGCGTCAGCGCGATTGCCGGCGTCGAGACGGACCCTCGCACTATCTACGTCGGGGCGGCCACGGGAGGGGTCTGGAAGACCACTGACGGCGGCACCACGTGGGCGCCGATCTTCGATCAAGGCGCCGTCGCGTCGATCGGGGACGTGGCCGTCGCGCCGTCCGACCCGTCGATCCTCTGGGTCGGCACCGGCGAGGCCAACAGCGCGGGGCACGGCGGATGGGGCGATGGCGTCTACAAGTCGAGCGACGCCGGGCGGACCTGGGCGCACATGGGCCTCGCCGACACCCACCACATCGGGCGCATCGTGATCGATCGGACGGACGTGAACCACGTGTTCGTGGCGGCGTACGGTCACACGTGGGGGCCGAACAAGCAGCGCGGCCTCTTCGAGACGCGTGATGGCGGCCGCACCTGGACCAATCGGCTCTTCGTCTCGGAGAACACCGGTGTCATCGACGTGGCGGCCGATCCCGGCGATTCGCGCACCCTGTATGCGGCCGCCTTCGAACGCCCTGGCTCTGTCCAGGCCTATGATTCGTCTCGGACGCGGCTCGATCCGCAGCGGCAGTTTCGCGCCCCACGCGAGGAGAGCGAGAGCGGCATCTTCCGCAGCGAGGACGGCGGCGCCTCGTGGCAGCGCGTGACCGCTGGCCTGCCGCAGAGGATCGTCGGGCGGATTGGCCTGGCCGTGTGCCAACGTGAGCCGGGCCTCGTGCTCGCGATCATCGAGGGCCCTTCGGGCGGCGTCTTCCGGTCAACCGACAAGGGCCGCACGTGGGTCAAGCAGGCGGCGATCAACCCGGGAGGGGCGTACTTCGGCCAGATCCGTGTCGATCCCACCAACGGCCAGCGGGTCTGGGTGCTCGGCCCCGACCCGCTGTTCTACTCGGAGGATGGCGGCAAGACGTTCTGCCGATCGGAGGACGGCACCTACAACACCTACTGCACGAACTGGCTCGAGCGTGTCCATTACGATTCGCACGCCTTGTGGATCGATCCACGCAACGCCGACCACATGGTGCTGGGCGGGGACGGCGGCATCTACATCTCCGAAAGCCGAGGCCGCACCTGGAACTACATTCAGACCCTCCCCATCAGTCAGTTCTACCAGGTCGGCTTCGACATGCAGGAGCCCTATCTCGTCTACGGCGGTCAGCAGGATACGGGAACGTGGTCAACGCCCAGCCGCTCCCTGTACACGATGGGGATCGCAAACGACGACGCGTTTGGCGTACTCGTGGGCGATGGCTACTACGTGGCGGTCGATCCCACTGATCCCGACGTCGTATATGCCGAGTACCAGGGCGGGCGGCTGTTCCGAATCAGCCGGAGGACCTGGGAGCGTCGCGACATCACGCCGTTCGCGACACCAGGCGAGGCCCCCTACCGGATCAACTCGAACCAGCCGCTGCTCCTGTCGCCCCACAACACGCGGACGCTCTACATGGGTGGCAACCGGTTGTTCACGTCGATTGACCGTGGTGAGACGTGGCGCGTCCGCGATGTCCTGGCCGCGCCGGGCGGCGGGCCTGGCGGTTCCGCCGCTGCCGACGGGCAGATCACGTCGATTGCAGAGTCGCCTCTCAAGGCGGGCATCCTGTGGATCGGGACCGACACCGGCCACGTGAAGGTCTCACGCGATGGCGGCGCGACATGGGCCGACACGACGCCCGCTGAACCGGGGCTTCCTGCCGGTCTCGACGTCAGCCGCGTCGTCGCCTCCGCGTCCGGCGAGGGCGCGGCTTACGTGACCTTCAACGGGCACCTGCTGAACGAGTTCGCGCCCCACATCTACCGCACGACCGACTACGGCGAACACTGGACGTCGCTTGGCGGCGGGTTGCCCGCCGGGGCCGTGATCAACGTGGTCCGGGAGCATCCCCGAAGCCCGAACCTCCTCTTTCTCGGCACCGAGCGCGGCTTGTTCGTCTCGTTCGACCGGGGCACCCACTGGCAGGCGCTCCGGGCCAATCTCCCCCCGGTGAAGATCAACGATCTGGCGATCCACCCGCGAGACAACGACCTTATCGTCGGGACCTACGGGCGAGGGATCTACGTGCTCGACGATCTCGCGCCCCTCGAACAGTGGTCGGACGAGGTCGCCTCGTCACCACTCCATCTCTTCGACATTCGGCCGGCGACGATGTACCGACTGTTCAACCAGCGCACCAACATGGGCGTTGGCCACGCGTACTTCATCGCCCCCAATCCGCCGGCCGGGTCGATCATCAGCTACTACCTCGAGTCCCCGCCTGCCGGCGGCCTGCCAGTGCGCATCACCATTGAGGACCGGACCGGCAGAGTGGTCCGCGACATGCAGGGGCCATCAGTGGCGGGCCTCAACCGCGTCTCGTGGGATTTGCGATACACCAGTCCCCTGCGGCCCCCGGCGGGCCTGGTTCCCGACCCGCCGGGCCAGCCGGGTGGCCCGCGCATGCGCATGCTCACGTTGTCGCTGGGGCCCTTGGTGCTGCCCGGCGACTACACCGTTCGGGTCGCCCTCGGCAACGTCGTTGCGTCGAAGACCGTTCGCGTTCGTGAGGATCCGCGGCTTCAGATCAGTGAGGCGGAACTGCGCGAGCACCGAACCGCCTGGCATCGCCTCTTCTGGCTGTACGTCGACAGCAACGTGATGGTACAGCGGGTCGTCGAGTTGCGACGGGCCGTCGAGACCTGGCGGAACTCCTTGAACACCGCCGTGCCGGCCGCTGACGCACTGAACTCGGCCGGGGCCGCACTGCTGACGCGAATCGACCAGATCCAGTCGAAGCTGGCGGTCCGCATCGATAACCGCAGCGTGGGTGTCACCGGCTACGTCGATCCGAATACGGGCATGGGGGGTGGACTGGCCAATCGGGCGGGGCAGATCCTGCTGAGCGTCGGCAACTACACGGGCAGGCCGACGCCTCGCCACGTCGAGATGATCGACGAAATGCAGAGCGAGGACGCGGCGCTGCGCGCCCAACTGAACGCGCTCATTCAGGGGGAACTCCCGGCATTGAACGAGCGGGCACGTGGCGCGAAGCTGCCGGAGATTGGCGCCGTGGCGCCGGCTCCGCCACCGACCGTGCCCGAGACCTTCTCACGCTGACAGCCGGGAAGGGCAGTCGGGCCGGCAACGACCGCGAGACGCGAGGCGGAGACGCCCCTGCGCCGGGGACGTGCCAGGGCCAAGGAGGAGACCGTGTACGACGTTGTGTGTTTCGGCGAAGCCATGGTGCGCTTCAGTTGCTTCAACTTCGAGCGCCTGGAGCAGGCCAACGCCTTGCGGATAACCGTTGGTGGCTCGGAGCTCAACTCCGCCGTCGGCCTTGCGCGCCTGGGGCTGCAAAGCGCCTGGGTAAGCAAGCTCACGACCAATCCGCTTGGCCGCTTCATCACCACGAACGCGAAGGCCCACGGCGTCGACTGCCAGCATGTGGTCTGGACACGTGATCACCGGATTGGCCTGTATTTCCTCGAAGCCGGCGCGAATCCCCGCGCCAGCCAGGTGATCTACGACCGGAAAGGCAGCGCTATCGCGTCGATCACGCCCGGCGACGTGAACTGGGAGGAGGTGCTCTCCGGCGCGAAGGTCTTCCACGTGAGTGGGATCACGCCCGCCCTGTCGGCGTCGTGCCGGGACACGACCGCCGCCGCGATCGCGGCGGCACGACGGCTCGGGTGCCAGGTGAGCTTCGACCTGAACTTCCGCGCGCGACTCTGGAGCGCCGATGAGGCCCGGGCGTGCCTCTCGGCGTTGTTGCCGCAGGTCAACGTGCTCATCAGCACCAGCGACGATCTCGAAGTCGTGTTCGGGTTCAAGGGCGACGAGGGCGAGGTGGCCGGTCAGGCGAAGGACGCGTTCGGTAACGACATCGTGGCCATCACCATCCGCAAGGCCCCGACCGTCCTGCACGGATACTGGTCGAGCCTGGCGCTGGCGGATCGCATCTACACCGGCAGGGTGACCGAGCTGGAACTGGTGGATCGCGTCGGCTCGGGCGACGCCTATACCGCGGGATTCCTGTACGGGTACCTCACCGGCGGCGTGCAGAAAGCCGTGGATTTCGGCGACGCGATAAGCGTCCTGAAGCACTCGTTCCCGGGGGACTTCGCATACGTTACGCTCGAGGAAGTCGAGAGCCTCACACGAGCGGTCCCGACGAAGATCCAGCGGTGACAAGGCCGCAGCGGGGGAGGGGACATGGGCAGCCAGAGCAGATCGGACGCAGCCAGGCGGATCACCACCACCGGCGTGGTCGCCATTGTGCGCATGGACGATGCCGGCGGGCTCGGTCACGTGGCCCGCGCCATCAAGGACGGGGGCATCGACGCGATCGAGTTCACCATGACGACGCCTGGCGCGTTGAGGATCATCGAGCAATGCGCCGCCGAGTTCGGCGACGAGGTCCTTCTTGGGGCCGGAACGGTCCTGGACCCCGAGACCGCTCGGGCCGCCATCCTGGCGGGGGCGCGGTTTCTCGTGATGCCGACACTGAACCAGGCCGTGATCGCCATGGCCCATCGGTATGATGTCGCCGTGCTGCCGGGAGCGCTGACACCGACCGAGATGCTGACGGCCTGGGAGCACGGCGCTGACCTGGTCAAGCTGTTCCCGGCGACGGCCGTCGGGCCGCAGTATGTGAAGGACGTCCTGGCGCCGCTACCGTACCTCCGCCTGGTCCCCGTCGGCGGCGTATCGCGCGAGAACGCCGGGGCGTTCATCCGGGCCGGCGCCGCTGCCGTGGCCATCGGCTCGAACCTGGTGGACAGGAAGCTGGTCAAGTCCGGCGATTGGCCCGCGCTGACGGCAAGGGCCCGCGGTATCATCGACGCCGTGCGGGAGGCACGCCGTGCCTGAGGTGTCGCTCCACGTCAAGACCCCACTCGTCCAGTCACGTTCAGTCGCCCGCGCCGCAGGGGGGAGCGTCTGGCTGAAGCTTGAAGCCCTGCAGCCCCCCGGGTCCTTCAAGATCCGCGGCATAGGTGCGGCCTGCCAGGAGTACTTGCGGCGTGGCGCGCGACGGTTCATCTCTTCCTCCGGCGGCAACGCGGGGATAGCGGTCGCTTATGCGGGGCGGCAGCTGTCCGTCCCGGTGCTTGTCGTGGTCCCGACCACCACGTCGGACCGGGCGAGGGAACTGCTCGACCAGGAAGGCGCTCAGGTTGTCGTTCATGGCGCGTCGTGGCAGGAGGCGAATGCGTGTGCGCAGTCCATTCTCGAAGCGGACGACGCATTCCTGCATCCCTTTGATGATCCCCTGGTGTGGCAGGGACACGCCACGATGATCGACGAAGTGGCCGAGGCAGGGTTTATGCCAGATGCCGTCGTGCTGTCGGTCGGCGGCGGCGGGCTCTTGTGCGGAGTGATCGAAGGTCTTCGCCGCAACGGCTGGCCTGCTGTTCCCGTTGTCGCCGTGGAGACCGAAGGCGCGGCGTCACTGAACATGGCCTTGCAGGCAGGCTATCGCGTTGAACTCGAGTCCATTTCCAGCATAGCCACGTCTCTCGGTGCCAAACAGGTATGTGCGCGTGCGTTTGCCCTCTCGCAGGAGCATCCAGTTCACAGCGTGTTGGTGAGCGACAAGGAAGCCGTCTCGGCGTGCATGTTGTTTCTCGACGATCATCGGCTACTCGTCGAGCCTGCCTGTGGCGCCGCGCTGGCCGTCGCCTATCAGCGCGCGTTCGAATTGCGACAGTTCGACAACCTGCTGGTCATCGTCTGTGGTGGGGCAACGGCAACCGTCGAGCATCTTCGTCAATGGTCGAGGAGTTTCGAATAGCCCCTCCACTCCCCGGGCCCACAACGGCGTCCCGCCAACGCGGACCGGCGCCCGACGAGCCAGGGCGGGGCAGGCCCGGGCCCTGCCCCCCTGACGCCGTGGCGCTACTTCTTCTTCGACCAGAACGCCGGGTCGGCGGCCTTGGCCTCCGAAGAGGGCCCTACTTGGGACCGCCCCTCCCGGAATGCGGGGCGTCAGGCGGACGTCGGCCGTTGGATCTGGGGCTTGAGCTCCTCGGTCAGGGACTCCCAGAGGTGCGGGTGCGCCTCGACCAGACGCGCGATATCGGCCAGGTCCTTGATGCGCTTGCTCTGCCGGCGCGTCGGGTCCGACCAGGCTCGAATTTTGCCGCGCAGCGTGTCGTCGAGCGACGCGACGCGGAGCAGGATGCCGTGGACATCGGCCGCGACGGATCGGGAGGGGAGGTCGAGGTAAGCCGGCTCCGTGCTGAGCTGCAGGCTCACCGCCGAGCGGCCGGTGAAGTTGATCGACCACTCGAACCGTTCCGCGCGAAACCCCGCAGCTTCGAGCAGATGAACCACCCGGTCGACGGCATCAGCCACCACGACGAAATCCACGTCCTGCGTGACCACCGGCTGCGCCGCCCAGTGGTTGACGGCCACGCCGCCGATGGCGCACCACTCGACGTCGGCGCGCTCCAGGCAGTCGACCAGCCGCATCACATCGTTGGTGCCCCCGGCCGTCTGCCAGTCGTAGAACTGCTTCGCCGTCACGGCCGCAGGGTACCAGATGAAGGGGCGATTGTCATCGCTTCGGCTGCCACCCGTCTCCGCCAGGGCGGGGCAGGGCCTGCGCCCTGCCCCCCCGTGCCTGTCGCGTTACTTCTTCTTCGACCAGAACGCCGGGTCGGTGGCCTTGGTCTCGGCCGAGACGTAGCTCATGTCCGGATCGAGGCGGAAACGATTCGTTTCCTGGCTCATCAGCGCGTCCGTGTCGAACTTCTTGAACACGTCCAGCTCCGCGGGCGTCATCGCCTTCTCGCCTGCCATGCCTTCGGCGAACATCGCGTCGAACTGTCCGAAGGATTCCACAGTGGAGAGGAGGAGGTAGGTCGAGCCCGGCATGCCGGCCGTAATCTGATAGACCCGCCAGCGCGCATTCGGCATCGCGCGGGTGGCGACCGCCTTGTACGTCTTCGCGGCGGTGGCGAAGTCTCCGTCGTGCCCCGGCTTCACGCGCATCACCGTGATTTCCCAGAATCGCTGCTTGGCGATGTCCGGGTACGCCCCATGGCTGAGGTCGGGCCGGGCCATCGCTTCCAGCGTGGGCAGGGCGTCGGCGTGCGCCGCATCCGCCAACGACAGCCGTTCGAGCTCCGCAGTGAGCTCGGCGCTCGCGTCGTCGCGCTCCGACGACTTGCCCCAGGCCGTGTAGGAATCCCACGGGCTGAGGAACCACACGACCTGCGGCCCGGTCATCGAGGACAGGGCGATGTAGTTGTCGGGCGACTTGGACTTCGCGTACGCGGCGGGCCAGCCCGCTTCCGTCTTGACGTGAGCGGCGGCGTGGCCGGTCTTGATTTGCTCTCTGAAGATCTGCAGGAGTTTCGGCTGCGTCGTCGGGATCGCCTGGCCGAAGGCGCTGGTCACGCCGATGGCGAGCAGGGCGAGTGCGAGAAGCGGGTGTCTCAGGGGTCTCTGCATGATGGCCCCCCTCCCGGGGGGCGGTTCGCTCGGACGCAGACGATGCCCCCGGCGCCATCCGGATCCTGGCGCGCCGGGACCAAGCCTGCATCGCGAGCAACTGTAAGTGGAATCTCTACGCTGACGGGTTCGCCGGCTGTTGTCAAGCATCGTTCGAAGCTTCTCTCGCAACTGCCCTCGCAGCGCCCTCGCAGCTTCCCTCGCAGCGGCCTACGCCGGCCCGTCCCTCCTGGCGGCCAGCGTTTCCACGATCTTCGCCTGAGCACCCCGTGCGTGGCGCAGGACTTCAG
>JAPKZP010000743.1 GCA_026393735.1 Acidobacteriota bacterium | reverse complement strand
GCAAGGATCCGATGCGCCTTCGCGAGACTGCCAGGGCGTCCCTGTTGCATCGCAAGGCCACCCAGCCACTGCGGATGCCGAGCGCCGGGTGTGTATTCCAGAACCCCGTGCCTGGACGGGACCAGGTGCCGGATGGGATTCGGTGGTCGGCTGGCGCGCTGGTGGACCGGGCCGGCCTCAAGGGGCGGGCTATCGGGGCGGCGCGCGTCTCGACCGTGCACGCCAATTTCATCGTGAACGAAGGCGGCGCGACCGCGCGCGATGTGCGGCGGCTCGTCGAGTTATGCCGGTCCGAGGTTCAACGGCAGTTCGGCGTCGCGCTGCGCGACGAAATCGTCTATCTGGGTGGTCGAGGGGAACAAGAACGCGGCCCTGCCGCTGCTGGCCGCGTGCCTGCTGACGGAGGACACGTGCGTCCTGACCAACGTGCCGCGGATCCGCGACGTGGGCGTCATGATCGACCTGTTGCGCGACCTCGGCGCTGAAGTCGAGGGCGATGGAACCTCGACCGTGCGGGTCACGTGCGCGAAGGTCACCAAGGACGAGCCTGACGCCGCCCTCGTGGGGCGCCTGCGCGGGTCCGTGCTGCTGCTGGGGCCGCTGCTGGCGAGGCAGGGCAGTGCGTCCCTGGCGGCGCCAGGGGGGGATTTCCCGACGCGGCGGACCCTTGCAACCCATCTGCAGGCGCTGACCGCCATGGGCGCTCGGCTGCGTGATGGTTCGGGGCATTCGGTCGAGGCGCCCGACGGCCTGCATCCCGTCTCGCTCTATCTCCACGAGGCGTCCGTCACCGGCACGGAAACGGCGCTCCTCGCGGCGGCCGGTGCGAACGGATGGACCGAACTGCGGCACGCCGCGTGCGAGCCGCACGTCGTCGAATTGTGCCGGTTCCTGCAGGCGATGGGCGCCGAGATCGAGGGCGCGGGAACGTCGACGATTCGCATCCACGGCGGAGCGCGTCTGCGGGGCGCGACGCACCAGCTTTGCGGGGACTATCTCGAGGCCGGGAGTTGGGCTGTCGTCGCGGCCGTCACGCGGGGCACCGTCGAAATACTGGGCGCCCGGAGCGAGGACCTGGAGCCGCTGACGTCCGTGCTGACGCGCATGGAGGTGCGCTGCCGGCTCGAGGACGGCGTCCTGACGGTGGAGCCATCCGCGCCGGTCGGCCTCGGCCGCGTGGCCACGGGCCTCTGGCCGGGGTTCCCGAGCGACTTCGTGAGCCTGCTTGCGGTCCTGGCGACCCAGGCCACAGGCCGATCGCTCATCCACGACTGGATGTACGAACTGCGCCTCTTCGCGCTCGAGCAACTCAGCGGGATGGGCGCGGACTTCTTCCTGTGCGACCCGCATCGCATCATCGTGACCGGGCCCACCCGGCTGCGCGGGCGGGCGCTGGACGGTCGGGACTTGCGGTCCGGGATGGCGCTCGTTGCCGCGGCGCTCGCCGCCGACGGCGAAAGCCGCGTGCGTCCCCTCGAGACCGTCGAACGCGGCTATTCGCGGGTCGTGGAGAACCTGCAGGCCCTCGGCGCGCAGGTCGAACGCGTGGAGGGATAGCGAGGGGCCAGGCCCCTTTTCGGAGCGGACTTTCGCCTCTTGATCGGTACCGGAACGCCTAGTACGATCCAGGCATGCCGAATCCGTCGCAGCTGTCACGGGGGGACGCCCGTCGTGACACCGCCCTCGAACTCGCGCTGCGGGAGGTCGTGCCCGGCCAGGGGCCGATCGAGCGGCCCGACCAGCCGGACGGCTTCATCACGGCCATACGCCGCCTGCCGGCCCAGGACGCCCGGTACGAGGACTTCCCGGCCGGGATCGACCCGCGGCTCCGCGCGGCCCTGGCGCGCCGTGGCATCGACCGGCTC
>JAPKZP010000230.1 GCA_026393735.1 Acidobacteriota bacterium | reverse complement strand
GACGGTCTTTCTGGCTGACATGGATAACTTTGCGGCCGTAAACCAGGTTTATGGTGAGTATTTCAAGGCGAACCTGCCGGCACGCTCTGCGATGCAGGTAGCCGCCCTCCCGAAGAACGCTGACATCGAAATCGAGGCGATTGTCAGCCTCTGAAACCATGTCAAGGAGCTTAGACCCCGCATGAACCTCGCTATTTTTCCCCGCAGGCGCTACACGGAGGGACAAACCCCGCTCGAATTTCTGCCCCGTTTGACCCAAGCTGTGGGCGGGCCCAACATCTTTGTCAAGCGTGACGACCTCCTGGGTCTCACCGGCGGCGGCAACAAGACCCGCAAGCTCGAGTTCTTGGTCGCCGATGCCCTCGAAAAGAAGGCCGACACCCTCGTGACGTGCGGCGCGGTCCAGTCCAACCACTGCCGGCTGACCTTAGCGGCTGCGGTCAAGGAAGGTCTGAAGTGTCGGCTGGTCTTGGAGGAACGCGTCCCGGGTAGCTACAATCCCGAGGCGAGCGGAAACAATTTCCTCTTTCGCCTTCTGGGTGTGGAGAAGATCGACGTTGTCCCCGGCGGATCGGACATGATGGCCGCCATGCAACGGCAGGTTGAGGAGCTTGATCGCGCCGGGCGCACGGGCTACATCATCCCCGGGGGCGGATCCAATCCGATCGGCGCAACCGGCTATGTCGCCTGCGCCCAGGAGATCCAGAACCAGCTGTTCGACAAGCATCTGGGTATCGATCGGGTCGTTGTCCCCTCCGGCAGCACCGGAACCCATGCGGGCCTGATTGCGGGGTTCGTCGGGTGCAACATGAACATGCCGATTGTCGGCATCGGGGTCAGCCGCGACCCGCAGGATCAAAACCCCATGGTCTACGATCTCGCTCAGCGTACTGCGGGGCGGGTCGGCATCCGAGAAAATGTCCCAATTGAAGCCGTGGTCAGCTTTGGCGAGTACTGGCGCCCCAAATACTCAGTACCCAACAAGAAGATGGTGGAAGCGGTCAACCTGGTCGCGAAAACCGAGGGGATCCTCCTGGATCCCGTCTACACCGGCAAGGCCATGGCAGGGCTCATCGACCTCAGTCGCAGTGGCTACTTTCATAAAGGGGAAAACGTTCTCTTCGTACACACGGGCGGCTCGCCCGGTCTATACGCCTACCTCAAACCGGTGCTGGGGTTGGAAGAAGTGAGTGATTGAGACAATCAGGCGGGAAGCTGCGCCGGAAGCCGCCCGGGTGCTGCTGTTGTTGTGCCTGAGTTCGACAATCTAGCGCCCGCGCTCTTTGATCGCGGCCCGTGTTTCGCGATCCGTCTCCCGGCGCTTGATGGTCTCCCGGCGATCGTAGTCCTTCTTGCCCTTGGCCAGGCTGATCGCCAGCTTGACCTTCCCGTTCTTGAAGTACATCCGCACCGGGACGATGGTCATCCCGCGCTCGGTGGTCTTGCCGATGAGCTTCCGGATCTCCTGCCGATGCAGCAGGAGCTTGCGGGGACGAAGCGGCTCGTGATCGGCGTACCCCCGGCTGCTGTACGAGCCGATGTGCACGTTGTGCACGAAGATCTCCCCGCCGACGATGCGGGCGAAACTGTCGCGCAGGTTGACGCGGCCCTCGCGAATCGCCTTCACCTCGGTGCCGACCAGCGCCATGCCCGCCTCGAACGTCTCGAGCAGGTGAAAGTCGTGCTGCGCCTTCCGGTTGTCGGAGATGATGCGTTCGGCCTTCTTGCGGTCGTCCTTGGCCCGCTGACCCTGTGCGCTCATGACGCGCCCTCCGCGGGGCGGCAGGCCCCCGCAGTGGTCGTCGCGAGACGCGCCGCCAGCAACACCGCTTCGACGAGACTGCCGTGGTCTGCCACGCCGGCGCCTGCGATGTCGAAGGCCGTGCCGTGGTCGACAGAAGTCCGGATGATCGGCAGGCCGAGCGTCACGTTGACTGCTTTGCCGAACGCCAGAAGTTTCACCGGTATCAGCCCCTGGTCGTGGTAGCAGGCAATCACGGCGTCGAACGCCCCGCGCGCGGCGCGGACGAACAGCGTGTCGGCCGGAACTGGGCCCACGACGTCGATACCGTCCTGCCGGCAGGCCGCGATCGCCGGCGCGATCTCGCGCGCGTCCTCGAACCCGAGCACCCCGCCCTCGCCCGCATGCGGGTTCAGGCCGCAGACCGCCAGGCGGGGCGTCGCATAGCCGAATCGCGGCAGTTCGCGCGCGGTCAGCCGGATGACGCGCTCGACCTGGCTGCGCGTCAAGAGACCGGGCACGGCCGCGAGCGGCACGTGGATGGTCGCCAGCACGACGCGGAGCACATCGGTGTAGAACATCATCGCGACAAAGGACGCGCCGGTGAGGTGCGCCAGCAGTTCCGTGTGGCCGTGCCACGGCAACCCGGCGAGCGCAAACGCTTCCTTGTTGATCGGCCCCGTCGCAATCGCATCGACGCGGCCCGCCATCGCGGCGCCGACCGCATCGACGATGGCATCGTGCGCGGCCTGGCCCGCGTCGGCCGACAGCCGTCCCGGCACGAAGCGGCAGGCGGCCGGCGGACCGAATAGCACCGTCTCACACGCGTCGAGCACACGGGGGTCGGCGACCGTCTTCAGGGCGATTTCGGGGCCGATGCCGGCCGGGTCGCCCACGGTGATGGCGATACGGGGTCGGGTCATCGGCTGCAGCCAGACTGGCAGCCGGCACATCCGCCGGTTCCGGGTCCGCTCTCCCCGCCGCTGCCCGGCAGGACCTCGTCGCGGACGGCCGCCGCCGCCGCGTGGTTCAACTCGAACCGCAGGCAGCACTTCAGGCGCCCGCACAGTCCGGACAGCCGCGACGGGTTCAGCGCGAGGTCCTGCTGCTTCGCCATCCTGATGGAAATGGGATCGAACGACTTGAGCCAGGTGCTGCAGCAGAGCGGCCGCCCGCAGGTGCCATAGCCCGTGAGCAGGCGGGCTTCGTCGCTGACGCCGATCTGGCGCAGTTCGATCCGGGTCTTGAAGTCCGAGGCCAGTTCCCGGACCAGTTCCCGGAAGTCGACGCGATCGTCCGCCGTGAAGAAGAACACGAGGCGCGAGCCGTCGAACATCTGCTCGACGCGGGTCAGCTTCATCGCGAGGCCGCGTTCGCGGATCTTCATCACGCCGACGCGGAACGCCTCGCGTTCCCGCTGCTCGTGGCG
>JAPKZP010000621.1 GCA_026393735.1 Acidobacteriota bacterium | reverse complement strand
GGGGCCTGGCCCCTGGTGCATTCGACCAAGGGGCCAGGCCCCTAAAAGGATCGGCTCTGGCAGCCGTCGACGACGATGGTGGCACCGCTCACCCAGCTGGCGCGGGGCGAGGCCACGAAGGCGACGACGTTCGCGACTTCCTCGGGGGTGCCGAACCGGCCGAACGGGAGTTCCCGGCGGACGAAGTCCGCGATCCCCTCCGGATCGGCCTGCTGGCGCTTCCACCAGGACCCGCCCTGGAACAGGGTCGAACCCGGGGCGATGCTGTTCACCCGGATGTTGTCCCTCGCGAGCTGCTGCGCCAGGGATTTGGCCAGGCTGATCTCCGCCGCCTTGACGGCGTTGTAGGTCATGCGTCCGCCGGCTTCCCGCCCGAAGATCGAGGCGATCATCAGGATCACGCCGCCGCCGCGGGCGCGCATGTGCGGCACCGCCGCCTGCGACGCGCGGATGGCCGGAAAGAGCGTCTGATCGAAGGCCTCCTGCCAGTCGGCGTCGGTGGTCGTGACGAGATCCGCGCCGCGCGCGAGGCCGACGTTGTTCACGAGGATGTCGAGGCCGCCGAAATGCTGAACCGTGCGCGTGACGATGTCCGCGATGCCGGGCGCCGATGCGACGTCCGCCTGGACGGTCAGGACGCGGTCAGGGTCGCCGCAACGGGCGCGCACCTCGCGCGCCGCCTCCTCGAGACGCGCGGCCCCGCGGGCGCACATTGTGACGCGGCATCCCTCGAGGGCGAGCGCCGCTGCGCTGGCGAGGCCCAGTCCCCGGCTCGAACCGGTCACAATCGCGACGTGGTCGGCCAGTTGCAGGTCCATGTTGTGCGGCTCGCGCGTCCCGCCCTATGCGCACCCGCTCGTGCTGCCGCAGTTGACGCACTTGTAGCAGCTGCCGCTGCGCACCATGATCGATCCGCAGAGGTTGCAGGGCGGCGCGTCCTCCTGGTTCTGCACGGCGGCGAGTCCGGGCGGCGCCGCCGGCATGCCGTTCGCGACGGGCTGCGCCAGCACGGCGAGCTTCAGCTGTTCGCCCTCCGGCGCCGGCGCCTCGATGGCGGGCTCGGTCCCGTTCACGCCGACGCGGTACTGCGCCTCGGCCGACAGGAACTTGGTGGCGAGCCACCGGAAGACGTAGTCGACGATCGATTTCGCGAAGCGCACCTGCGGGTTCTTCGTCATGCCCGAGGGCTCGAACCGCATGTGGCTGAACTTGTCGGCGAGCACCTGCAGGGGCACGCCGTACTGGAGCGCGTAGGAAATCGCCTGCGCGAACGCATCGGCGAAGCCCGAAATCGTCGACCCTTCCTTCGCCATCACGAGGAACAGCTCGCCGGGCATGCCGTCCTCGTAGAGGCCGACGGTGATGTAGCCCTCGTGTCCCTGGATGTCGAACTTGTGGGTGATGGCCTGGCGTTCCTCCGGCAGCTTGTGCCGCACGGGCTGCGCCACGATCTTGGTGACGACCTGCGGCTCGGCCGCCGGCGCCTTGACCTTCGCGTCCTTCGAGGTGTTGAGCGGCTGCGTCCGCTTGCTGCCGTCGCGGTAGATCGAGATGGCCTTGACGCCGAGCCGCCACGACTCGAGGTACGCCTGCATGATGTCCTCGGGCGTGGCGTCCTTCGGCACGTTCACCGTCTTGGAGATCGCGCCGGAGATGAACGGCTGCACGGCGCCCATCATCTTGATGTGGCCCATGTAGTGAATCGACCGCTGCCCCTTGGCGGGCTTGAAGGCGCAGTCGAACACCGGCAGGTCCTTCTCTCTCAGGTACGGCGCGCCTTCGATCGTCTCGTTCTTGTCGGTATGTTCGACGATGGCCTTGATCTGGGCGTCCGTGTACCCCAGCTTCGCCAGGGCGGCCGGCACGGTCGTGTTGACGATCTTCATCAGTCCGCCGCCGACCAGCTTCTTGTACTTGATGAGCGCGATGTCGGGCTCGACGCCCGTCGTGTCGCAGTCCATCATGAAGCCGATCGTGCCGGTGGGCGCCAGCACGGTGGCCTGCGCGTTACGGTAGCCGTGCTCCTGGCCGATCTCGATGGCGTCGTCCCACGCCTGGGCCGCGCCGTCCTGCAGGTCCTTCGGGACCAGTGACCCGTTCACGCCGCGCAGCGCGTCGCGGTGCTTGCGCATCACGCGCAGGAACGGCTCACGGTTCTTCTCGTAGCCCGCGAACGGGCCGCCATGGTCGCGCGCGAGACGCGCCGACTGCGCGTAGGCCTCGCCGGTCATCAGGGACGTGATGGCCGCGGAGTACGCCCGGCCGCCGTCGCTGTCGTAGGGCAGGCCGCGCGACATCAGCAGCGCGCCGAGGTTCGCGTACCCGAGCCCGAGCGGACGGTAGTCGAAGCTGTTCCGCTCGATGGCCTTGGTCGGGTAGCTCGCGTTGCCGACGATGATCTCCTGCGCCGTGACGAACACACGGACCGCCGCCCGGAACGCCTCGACGTCGAGCTCGCCCCGGCCGTCGACGAACTTCATCAGGTTGATCGACGCCAGGTTGCACGCCGAGTCGTTCAGGAACATGTACTCGGAGCACGGGTTCGACGCGTTGATGCGATCGCTCGCCGGGCACGTGTGCCACTCGTTGATCGTCGTGTCGAACTGCATGCCGGGATCGCCGCAGACGTGCGTGGCGTTGGCGATCTGGCGCATGACGTCCCGCGCCTTGTAGGTGTCCATCACCCGCGACCGGTCCTTCACCGACCGCGTGTGCCACTCGCCGTCGTCCATCACCGCGCGCATGAAGTCGTCGGTCGCGCGCACGCTGTTGTTCGAGTTCTGGAAGAAGACCGACGCGTACGCGGTGCCGGTGAACGACCCGTCGTAGCCCGCGTCGATGAGCGCCCACGCCTTGCGCTCCTCGTCGACCTTGCAGTTGACGAAGTCGATGATGTCCGGGTGCTCCGCGTTCAGGATGACCATCTTGGCCGCACGGCGCGTCTTGCCGCCCGACTTGATCACCCCGGCAAACGCGTCGTAGCCCTTCATGAAGGACACCGGCCCGGATGCGGTGCCGCCGCCCGCGAGATTCTCGCGCGACGAGCGCAGCGTGGACAGGTTCGTGCCCGTGCCCGACCCGAACTTGAACAGCATGCCCTCGGTCTTCGCCAGCGTCAGAATCGAATCCAGCGTGTCGTCGACCGAGTTGATGAAGCACGCGGACAGCTGCGGGTGCTTTTCGAGCCCGCAGTTGAACCACACCGGGCTGTTGAAGGACCCCTTCTGATACAGCAGCAGGTGCTTCAGGTCGTCGTCGAAGGCCTGGACGTCCGCCTCGGTCGCGAAGTACGCCTGCTCGCGCGCCCACGCCGTGATCGTGTCGACCACGCGGCCGATGAGCTGCTTGACGCTCCACTCACGCTCGCTCGTGCCGAGCGTGCCGCGGAAATACTTCGACACCACGATATTGGTCGCCTGCTGCGACCAGAACTTCGGGAACTCCACCCCGCGCTGCTCGAACACCGCCTCGCCCCGCTCGTTGGCGATGATGGCGTCGCGCCGGTCCCATTCGACCTCGTCAAACGGATCGCGGCCTGCCTGCGAGAAGTACCGGGAGTACTCCAGTCCCGGCGGAGTCGCCGCCGTCCGGCGTGCGAGATCGCTCGTCTGTTCCACGCCCTGGGACCCTGCCCGTCCCGTGTCCTGCGCCCCTCTCTGCATGCCTCCTCCGACGCCGCAGCGCTGCCTGGGCCCCTCAGGCGCGCTGTTCCGAAATCAATCCCCGGTTTGCGGACGGACCCCGCCGGCGCGCCGTGCGCCGACACAATGCCGCCCGCCTGAGACAGCGCTGCCGCCATGTGACCGGTGTCCGATTCTCATCACCATGCACGTCCGTGACCTGGAACCCGGACCGCCCTCACGACGAAAAACACTGTGACTCTGGCTGTCTTGCCTTGGCGAGAAGCTGGGAGATTCTCGTCGTAGCTACTTCAGTAACGAGGGGTCAATATGCGCCCTCGGGCGGTCTGCTGTCAAGAGGAAACACACCATATCTTGTGGACGTCTTTTAGGTCAGACGCAATATCGTGTGCGTTCTGGCCAATAATTGACATTTTCGTTTTGTGTTCGCTCGATTCAGTCTATCTCGGTCACAACGCCCTGTCGAGTCCCCGCGCGGGCCACGCGAGGCCGCCGAAATCCGCCGCGCGAACGCCCCGTGATAGAGTCGCTCAAGCGTGCCTGAACCCCTCGACGAGTCCTTCGCTGCGCCGAGCCCGCAGGCTGCCGCGCCTCTGATGACGGCGCGCCGGTGGGCGCGCGTGACGGCGCTGGTCGAGGTCGTTGCGGCGTCGGGCCTCCCGACGCAGTTTGCCCTGGGCGGCCTGCTCCTCGCCTGCGGCGTCGCGCCGCTGCGCAGCGACGGACGACTCGCCATGCCGTTTGTCGCGTCCGTCCTCGGGGCCGACACGGTCCTGCTGCTCGCGTTCGTGGCCTGGCGGCTCCGGGCCGGCGGCGATCGCGTCGCGGCCATCCTCGCCGGTCCGCGTCCGTGGCGGCGAGACGTGTGGCTCGGCCTCGCGCTCGTGCCCGCGATCTTCGGTGCCGTCGCCGGCCTGCTGGTGCTCCTTCGGGCGGTCTCGCCCTGGCTGCACAACGTGGACACCAATCCCTTCGAGTCGCTGATTCAGTCGACGACCGACGCGATCGTGCTCACCGTGCTGGTCGTCGTGAGCGGCGGACTGAAAGAGGAGGTGCAGCGCGCCTTCGTGCTGCGGCGGTTCGAGCAGCACCTCGGCGGCGCACGGCTGGGCCTTCCCATCTACAGCGTGGTGTTCGGCCTGGGCCACTTCATCCAGGGATACGACGTGGGCCTCATGACGACGCTCATGGGGGTGGGGTGGGGTGCGCTCTTTCTGTGGCGGCGCAACATCATCGCGGCGTCCGTGAGCCACGCAGGGTTCAACGCGGCGCAGATTCTGCAGTTCCTGGTGTCCGGCTCCTGACGCCGGGGTGGATCCGCTACTTGATGGGGAAGTAGATCTCGTTGACGGCGCCAGGGCGGCGCAGGCCGTCCAGCCATGCCTGGACGGCCTGGCGCCGACGTTCCTGCTGGACCGCGGCGCGCGCCTGCTCCTGGACGGCGTCGAAGTCGGCC
>JAPKZP010000429.1 GCA_026393735.1 Acidobacteriota bacterium | reverse complement strand
CGGCCGAGGGGCGGCGGCGCCGAACCCGGCGCTCGCCCTGCCGAATTTCAAGGACGCCAAGCATTTCCAGAACAACCCGGCGGACGCGGGTACCTACGACGAGCGGCCGGTCAATGGCGACCTCTTCGTGCCCGACCGCTTTGCCACCGGCGACGACGCGAAGCGAGACATCCGCGCCAACGACGTGGCGCAGGGCATGCTCGGTGACTGCTACTGGCTGTCGGCGCTCGCGACGATGGCCGAGACCAATCCCGACGTCATCCGCAACGCCATCAAAGACAACGGCAACGGCACCTACGATGTCACCTTCTACGACAACAACCGGATCCCCTTCACGATCACCGTGGACAACAAGTTTCCGGTGAAGCGGCGCAACGGCAGCACGCCCTTCGCCGCTCCCGGCGACGTCAGCAAGGACAATAAGCGGGAACTCTGGGTGATGATCATGGAGAAGGCGTGGGCGAAGGCCAAGGGCAGCTTCGGCCACTCCGAGGGCGGCTTCGGCGCCCCGGCCATGGAGGCGCTCTCGGGCAAGCCAAGCCAGTGGTACGCGCTCAACGCCGGCAACATACCGGGCAAGGCGACCGGCGTGCTCGACTTCAAAGTGCTCGAGGACGCGGCGAAGAAGGGCTACGCGATGACCACGGGCTCGCTGAACAAGAACGCCGCCCAGCACAACCCGTACTACCAGGGCCCGAACCCGCTCGTCTCCTCGCACGAGTACTACATCTCGGCGGTCGACCCGGTGAAGAAGACCATCACCATCCAGAACCCGTGGGGCTGGCACAAGCACGAGCGCGTGATGACCTACGCGGAATTCAAGGCGGCGTTCGAGGATGTCGGCATCAATCCCGGAAGCAAGAAGTGACGGCACGGTCGAAGGGGCGCGGCCGGCATCCGCTGGGGCGGCGGGCCTGAGGAGATGACGATGACACGCGGACAACTGTGCGTAGCGCTGTGCCTGGTGGCCGTGGCGGCCTGCGAGTCGAAGCAGATCAGCAAGCCCCAGCCACCGGTCGTGGTCGCCAGTGAGGTGAAGGTGGAAAGCCTGACGATTGCCGCCAACACGCAGGGCGAAGTCGAGAAGCTGCGGATTGGCATCGCCAACGTCTGGGAGCGCGACATGACCGACGCGGCCGGGGCACCGAAGAAGGTCCTTTCGGCCCAGGCCTGGATCTCGTACCAGGACGACGAGAAGAAGGACGTCTCCGACGTCGTGTTTCCGGGCAAGCAGATAGCGGTCGGCGAGTACTCGATCCGCATCACAAACGTGCGCGCGGAAGGCGACACCGGGCAGGTGAGCCTGGAAATCTGGCGCAAGTAACGACGCCGGGACGATCGTGGCCGCGTGCTCGCTACGGCACGATCAGCACGACGTCGTTCGACGGCGCACTCGTGCCGCAGGCGTTGGCGGCCTTCACGCGGACGTAGTAGGTGCCCGCGCCGACGCCTGACGTGGCAAACGTCGTCCCGGTCCCGCCCAGATCCACGTTCGCGAGGTTCGCGAGGCCCGGGGCCGAGCCGGCTTCCAGGACGTACGTAGTGGGCCCGCCGGCCGCCGCCGTCCAGCGGAAGGCGACGTTGCCGCCGCTGTTCTGCGTGATCGTCAGGCTGCCCGTCGCGCCGGGGGCGACGGGGCACCCCCCGCCGCCCACGACCAGGGTCGCCTCATTGGACGCGGCGCTGGTGCCGAAACTGTTGGTGGCGCGCACCCGCAGGTAATACGTCCCGTTGCCGATCCCGCCCGCCGCAAACGTCGTGGCCGTGTTCCCCGTCGAGAAATTCGCGAGATTCGCCAGCCCTGAACTCGATCCTGCCTCGATGGTATACGCCGTCGGCGCGCCGCCCGTTGTCTCGTCGCCCGTCGTCACATCGAGGTCATCCGACGTGGTGCTCGACCCGACGGCGGGCGCGGTCCACGCCAGCGCGATGTTCGACCCCGACGCCGAAGCCGTCAGGCCGGTCGGCGCGCCAGGAGTCCGGGCGCCCCCCTGGAGCTGTTCATCCGCCCCCATGTCCGCCAGGGCCCCGACGATCCGCGGGTCCCCCTCGAAATCGGTGGAAGGAAGGCCTCGATTGACCCCGCCGTCAATGACCGGGGAGGAAGAGGCCAGATGAAAGTCGCCGTTCCCCGCGTTGACGAACTGCGGGTCGATGTTCACGACGCCGGCGCCGGGCCGG
>JAPKZP010000657.1 GCA_026393735.1 Acidobacteriota bacterium | reverse complement strand
TGCCCGAACTTCCCGAATCGCGGCGCGCGCGCCTCCAGCAGGCCTACGGCCTCAGCGAGGACGCGGCCGAGGCCATGGCGGTGTCGGCCGCCCATGCCGTCTTCTTCGAACAGACCGTGGCGGCCGCGGGCAACGCTGCGGCCGCCGCCACCTGGATCGCCGGCGAACTCGCGCGGTGGATGCATGAAGCGACGACCGAAATCGATCGCATCCGGGTCACGCCGGAGTCGCTCGGACGTCTCATCCGGCTCGTGAGCGCCGGGGGCGTCTCGGCATCGGCGGCGAAGCAGATTCTGGCGCGGATGTTCGAGACAGGCTGCGCGCCCGACGAAGTCGCGGCGTCGGAAGGCCTCCTGCAGGAGTCCGACGAAGATGCGCTGCGCGATCTCGTCACCCGCACGCTCGACCGCCTGCCTGACCAGGTCGCGCAGTATCGGCAGGGTAAACGGGCAGTGGCCGGGTTCCTCGTGGGCCAGGTGATGAAAGCCAGCGGGAGACGGGCCAATCCCGCGCTGGTCGATCGTCTCGTGCGCGCCTGGCTCGACGGGCCGGGGGGCGGCTGATGCGCGCGTCATCCCATGGGGTCGGCCAAGTCATCGGCGGGATGCTGGTCCTGGCGATTGCGCTGGCCGGGGCATTCCGCGCCGTCACGTCTCCACGCGCCGCAGGCATACCGCCGTCGACGATCCTCGAGGCGCCGGAGGTCAACCTGCGAGCCGTCGCCGTTGATGGGCGTCCCGTCCCGACGCTGCCGCCTGCGGTACCCGTTTCGGTGGCCGCAGCCCCACCCGCAGCCGGCACGGCACCGCCAGTCTCCCGCGTGGGGCGGCTCCCGTTTGGGGAGGGCGAAGAAGTCCGGTATCGAATTCTGTGGAAGGCGGGTGGCGACGTCGCGCTGCCGGCCGGAGATGCCGTGTTCACCGCCGATTCCCTGCCCGCGCGCGAGGCAGGTGGACCGTCCGGGTACCGGTTCGAACTCGTGGTAGAAACCGCGGCCTGGATCTCCGGGTTCTTCGTCGCGCACGACCGCTTCTGGAGCGTGACGGGCCCGGACCTGCTGCCGACGCTGCACGTGCAGGAAATCCGAGAGGGGCGCAAGGCCGAGCACCGTGCCGTGACATTCGACGCCAGGGCGCAGCGCGTCGTGGTAGCCAGCGGCCCGCCGGACGCGGTGCGCGACGGCGTGGAGTTTCCGCTGGTGCCCGGTGCGCGCGACGCGCTCACGGCGTTCTATCAGGCGCGCGTGGCAACGCTGGAGGCCGGGCACGAGGTCCGGATCCAGGTCCACAACGTCGGCCGGGAATTCGTGCTGACGCTCGGCGGCTTGAAGGACGTCACGCTGATGGCGGAAGGCACGGCGCAGCGGGCGCTGCGGCTCGACGCCCGGGTGCTGGGCACCGACGCGGAGACGCAGAACCCGAGCGCCATCGTGTGGCTCAGTGCCGATGCCCGCCGCGTTCCGTTGCTCATCGAGATTTCGGCGGCGTTCGGCGCCGTGCGGGTTGAACTGGCAGGGTATCGCGCCGGCCCGGCCGCGCGCGGCCGGTGAGCGCGTGACTGGTGAGCAGCGGGACCAGAATCGCCGTGCTATACTCGGGCCATTCCACGTCGAGCACCATCCAACGTGATGCACGCGTCCCGGATCAATCGTGATTGAGACGTCCCACCTCTCGAAGATCTACGGCCGCGGCATCTACGCGCTGCGTGATGTCACCGTGAGCATCCAGAAGGGGGAGTTCGTGTTCCTGACCGGCCCCAGCGGCGCCGGCAAGTCCACGCTGCTCCGTGTGCTCCTGCGTCAGGAAGTTCCCACGGAAGGTTCGGTGACGGTCGCGGGCCGCGACCTCGCGCGCCTGTCCAGGCGGCAGGTCCAGACCTACCGCCGCGGCCTGGGCTTCGTGTTCCAGGACTTCAAGCTCATCCAGACCAAGAGCGTCCTCGACAACGTCGGGCTGGTCCCGCGCGTGCTCGGCGAGACCTCGGTGCAGCAGCAGCGCCGGACGTTCCAGGTGCTCAAGTGGGTCGGCCTGCAGCATCGCATGAACGCGTTTCCCGAGGAACTGTCGGGCGGCGAGCAGCAGCGCATCGCGATCGCCCGATCGCTCGTCAACGAGCCGTCGCTCATCCTGGCCGACGAGCCGACGGGCAACCTGGACCCCGATCTCTCGCTGGAAATCATGAATCTGTTTCGCGACATCAACGCCCGGGGGACGACTGTGCTCGTGGCCACGCACGACCGCGAGCTCATCCGCCACGTCGGGCGCCGGACGCTCACGCTCGATCACGGCCGGATCGCGGAAGCCGGCTAGGCGAAGTTCCATGCACTGGATCCGCTACTGTTTCGGCGAAGCGTGGCACTCCCTCTGGCGTCAGAAGGGCTCGGTCGCACTCTCGGTGCTGACGATCGCCGCGGCCCTGCTCGTCCTCGGCAGCTTCCTCGTCGTGACCGTGAATCTCGACCGCCTCGTCTCGCGGTGGAGCGCGGCCGCGGAGTTCTCGATCTACCTCCGCGATGACATCACGCAGGAACAGCGCGTGGCCATCAACGCGCTCCTCGACGAGAACGCCGCGGTCACCGGTCGCGAATTCGTGTCGAAGGCCGACGCGATGCGGCGGTTCAAGCGCGATTTCCCGGACCTGGCGTCCGGGCTGTCCGACCTGTCGCAGAACCCGCTGCCTGCGTCCATTGAAGTCCGCCTCGTTCCGGAGCGGGCCGGCGCCGCCGCCGTGGAGGCGTTCGCTCGCCGGCTCGCAGCGGAGCCAGGCGTCGCGGACGTGCGGTTCGATCGGCGCTGGCCCGAGCGGCTGAGCGAGCAGTCTTGGCAAGGCCGTGCGCTGGTCCGGATGGGTGCTCGGCGCGGTCCTGCTGCTGGCGTCGGGGCTGACGGTCGCGACAGTCGTCCGGCTCGCCTTGCACGCCCGCCGTGACGAGGTCGACATCATGCACCTCATGGGCGCGCCCATGAGTCTGCTGCGCGGACCGCTCGTGGTCGAGGGGTTCCTGCAAGGCGGCCTGGGCGCGGCGCTGGCGCTCGCGCTGCTCTACGCGGCGTTCGAGATCGCCCGCGCGCAGTTCGCTCCGTCGCTGTCGGGGCTCATCGACACAGCGAGCCTGGGGTTCCTCCCGGCGAGCCTCTCCGCACTGCTCGTCGTCGGCGGCATGGGCGTCGGCTGTCTCGGGGGCCTGATTGCCGCGCGCCACGTGCGATGACGCGCGCCCGGTGACGCGTTGACACCCATGCGGGGCCGGTCTACACTGAGATCGTCTTGCAATCGCATCGTCTGAGGAGCTTCATGCACCGCTCCAACCCTGGACAGCATCCTGCAAGCGAACTCCTTCCCGGCACGATCATCACGGATTTCTATCGACAGGAATTTCTCAAGCACCAGGAGTTCCTCCGACTCCAGCGTGAGTTCTACTCGGAGCGGGCCGTGGCCAGCGCGGAGGCTGCCCTGGACCGCGTCCTGGCGCGCCTCGAGGTGCTCTGCGCGATGCGCGACGCCGACGAACTGGTCAGCCGGCTCCTGCGGTGCTTCGACGCGGTGACCGGCGTCTCTGCACTCTCCGATCCGAAGAAGGTCCACTGATTTCCCTCCTCGATGAGTTTCGCGACGCCGCGCTGACCATCGTCAGTGCCGCGACAGCTGCGGTGGCAGGCACGCTGCCGGTCGGCCGGCGCGTGGCACGTGATTGCGGCGGGAAAGGCCGCGGTCCCGATGCTGCGGGCATGCCTCGACGGTGTCGGGACCGCGCATCCGCCGCAGCAGGCCATGGTCGCCGCGCCGGGCGGCCTGACCACGGTCCCGGCCGATGTCGAGCGCTTCGTGGCCGGTCACCCCACGCCCACGATCGGCAGCACCGCCGCCGGCCGGCGGGCGCTGGCGATCGCCCGGCAGGCGGCTCCCGACGATGAGCTGATCGTGCTCTTGTCGGGCGGCGCATCCGCCCTCCTGGCGTGTCCGGTCCATGGGGTGACGCTGGACGACAAGTGCGCGACAACCGCGCGGCTCCTTCGCGAAGGCGCGGACATCCATGCGCTGAATACCGTCCGCAAGCACCTGTCGCAGATCAAGGGCGGCCGGCTCGCGGCGGTCTGTCCGGGCCGCGTCCTCTGTCTGGCCATCTCAGATGTCGTGGACGACGATCCGTCCGTGATTGGGTCGGGACCGACCGTCGGCGACGCGACGACGTACGCCGACGCCCTGGCCGTGCTCGATCGGTTCGGAGGGCAGGAGTCGTATCCGGCTGGCATCCGAGCCTGGCTCGCGGCGGGAGTCCGAGGGGAACACCCGGAGACCCCGAAACCCGGAGCGCTGGAGCCGCCGCGTGTCGTGACCCGTCTGGTTGGCACCCGGACCGACGCCCTCCTTGCGGCTCGACGGGAGGCCGAGTTGCGGGGCTATCGTGTGGTGGTCGTCGAGGCGCCCGTGACGGGTGAAGC
This sequence comes from Acidobacteriota bacterium, assembly GCA_026393735.1. GTDB lineage: Bacteria > Acidobacteriota > Vicinamibacteria > Vicinamibacterales > JAKQTR01 > JAKQTR01. Next base: position 7,640 of record JAPKZP010000657.1, on the reverse strand, counting down.
GCGGGTGGCGGCCGCCACGTACGCGGCACAGTTGACGGCGCTCGCGCGCGAAACCGGGCCACGCCTGTGCGTGCTCTCAGGCGGGGAAACGACCGTCCGCGTGGCAGGGACCGGGATGGGCGGCCGCAACCAGGAATTCGCGCTGGCGCTGGTTGAACCGCTGGCGCGGATGGCGGGGCCCGTGCTTGTCGCCAGCGTAGGAACCGATGGCATCGACGGACCGACCGATGCGGCGGGCGCCCTCGTCGATACCACGACGGCCTCGCGGGCGGTGTCGGCGGGACTGGAGTCGCCGCAGGGCTATCTCGACAACAATGATGCCTACCGGTTCTTCGACGCTATGGGGGACTTGATTCGGACGGGTCCGACGGCCACCAACGTCGGCGACATCCAGGTGGGCCTTATCGCGACGGGGAGAGAGGAATGATCCAGAAACTGAAGAGCGTCACGCTGTTGCTCGTGGCGCTGGCGCTCGCCGCCGCCGGCGGGTGGATCTGGGGATCTGCGGGGACACACCAGGCCGAGGAGGCCCTGCGTCAGTCCGGCGTCCGGCTGCATCTGACGAGTGCACGGGCGCAGCTGCTTCAGGCGCGCGTGCAACTGTCGGAGTCCAACTTCGGCAGCGCCCGCCAGAGTCTGGCCGCCGCGAGCGGGGACCTCCAGGTGCTGGCGGCGGCATTCGACAAGGACGGGGCCAAGGCCGCCGCGGATGCGGTGCGGCGTGCCGACGCGAAGATCGGCGAGGCGGCGGACGCGGCAGGACGGCTCGACCAGTCCGCGCAGGCGCACGCCGCGGAAGCGCTGAAACTGCTCCCGACGATCCCATGACGAAAGACGAGATCCTCCGCCGGTTCGAATCGTCGGTGTCGGAGCCGGTATCGGCGCGCGAGCTGCTCCAGCTGTTGAAGGTCCCGCGGGACGCCCGCGTGACCTTCCGGCGCCACCTGCGCAGTCTGGCCGCCGACGGGCTGCTCGTCCAGGTCCGCGGCCATCGCTACGCCCTCCCCGGCAAGATGGACGTCGTCGTCGGCGTGCTGCAGATGCATCCCGACGGGTACGGATTCGTGGTCCCCGAACACGATCGCGACCGCAAGGAGGGCGACGTCCACGTGTCCGCCGACCACCTCAAGGAGGCCATGCACGGCGATCGCGTGGCGGCCCGCATCGAGCGCCGTTCCTCGCCGCAGCGGCGCGACGGGCGGATCGTCCGGATCATCGAACGCGGCCACGAACACGTTGTCGGCCGCGTGGAGGTCGACCACGCCGGCCGGGTCCAGGTGATCCCGCACGAGAAACGGCTCGTGCAGCGGATCGCCGTGCTCTCGGGCGACACCCGCAACGCAGCAGCCGGCGACATGGTGGACGTGGAAATCACGCATTGGCCGACCGCGACCCGGGGACCGATCGGGCGCGTCGTCGAGGTGTTCGGATCGATCGACACGCCCGGCGTCGATACGCGCGTGATCATCCGGAAGCACGGCATCCCGGACGCGCACAGCGCGGCCGCCGTTGCGGAGGCCGCGCACCTCGGTGTCGTCGTGCGGGAGCGCGAACTGGACGGGCGGAGCGACTTCCGCGGCTGGCCGACCGTCACGATCGACGGGGAAGACGCGCGGGATTTCGACGACGCGATCACGCTCGAGCGCCTTCCGAACGGGCACTTCTGGCTGGGCGTGCACATCGCGGACGTCGCGCACTACGTGCACGAGGGCAGCGCGCTCGATGCCGAAGCCTTCGAGCGCGGGACGTCGGTGTACTTCCCCGAACGTGCGGTGCACATGTTTCCCGCAGAACTCGCCACGGGACTGTGCAGCCTGCGCCCGGACGTCGATCGCCTCGTGCAGTCGTGCCTGATGGAGGTCAACGACCGGGGAGACGTCGTGCGGTACGAGGTGCACGACGGCGTGATCCGCAGCGGCGCACGCATGACCTACACGGCCGTGAACGCCGTGCTGACCGAGCGCGACCCGGAGACGCTGGCCGCCTACGCCGGCCTCGTGCCGCTGTTCGAGCGGATGCGCGAGCTGTTCGAGGTGCTGAACAAGCGGCGGCATCGGCGCGGCTCGATCGATTTCGACCTGCCGGAGTCCGAGATCATCCTGGACGACGAGGGCCGCGTGGCGGCGGTCACGGCGTCCGAGCGCAACGTCGCGCACCGGATCATCGAGGAGTTCATGCTGCTGGCCAACGAGACCGTGGCGGCGCACTTCGACGCGGGGCACGTGCCGGCACTGTACCGTATCCACGAGGCGCCCGATCCGGCCAAGGTGGCGGAGTTCGAGGAATTCGTCGCAAGCCTCGGCTACAGCCTGGCGGCAGCGCCCGGCGGCGTGCGGCCGGGCGACTTTCAGCGGCTGGTCGAGCGCATCTCGGGCACGCCGGTGGAACGGCCTATCGCCTTCCTCATGCTGCGGACCATGCAGCAGGCGCGCTACGCCAGCGAGAACGTCGGCCACTTCGGTCTCGCGGCACCGACCTACACGCACTTCACGTCGCCCATCCGTCGCTATCCCGACCTCGTGGTCCATCGGCTGCTCCGGGAGTCAAGGCACGGCGCGATGACGGCGGCGCGTCTAGAGGAGTTGACCGACACGTTGCCCGAGATCGGCCGGCACACGTCAGCCCGCGAGCGGCGGGCGATGGAAGCCGAGCGTGAGCTCGTCCAGTGGAAGAAGGTCCGCTTCATGGCGGACAAGGTCGGCGAGGAGTACGACGGGTACGTGACCGGCGTGAGCGCGTTCGGCCTCTTCGTGGAGCTGGTCGAGCACTTCGTCGAAGGGCTGGTGCATGTCTCGACGATGGCCGACGACTACTACCGGTATCTCGACACGGCGCACGTGCTCCGCGGGGAGCATTCGCACAAGGTGTTCCGCCTGGGCGACCGCGTGCGCGTGCAGGTCCTGCGCGTCGACACCGGGCGCCGGCTGATCGATCTCGGCCTGGTCGAACTGCTCGAAGCCGTGCGAGCCGGACAGGTGAGCCCCGGCGCGCGTCGGAGCAGGGCCCGCCCGAAGTCCGAGCGGAGCCGGCACGCACCGCGCCAGCCGAAGCGCGGGAAGGTGCGCCGCCGGGCGTCACGCCGATGAAGCACCTGGTGGTGGGGACGGCCGGTCATATCGATCACGGCAAGAGCACGCTGGTGCTCGCGTTGACGGGGACCGATCCGGACCGGCTGAAGGAAGAGAAGGCCAGGGGCATCACGATTGACCTCGGGTTTGCGCACTGGGAGGCTCCCGGGCTCAGCATCGCCTTCGTGGACGTGCCGGGGCACGAGCGGTTCGTGAAGAACATGCTCGCTGGCGCCGGCGGCATCGACGCCGTGCTCCTGATTATTGCGGCCGACGAGTCCGTGATGCCCCAGACGCGCGAGCACTTCGAGATTTGCCGGCTGCTGCAGGTTCAGGCGGGGATCATCGTGTTGACGAAGGCGGATCTCGTCGACGCCGAGACCCTCGAACTCGCCCGCCTCGAAGCGCAGGAACTCGCGCAGGGATCGTTTCTCGAGGCGGCGCCCATCGTGCCTGTCTCGGCGCGGACCGGCCAGGGACTGGAGGTGCTGCGGGCCGCGATCGCCGCCCTTGGCGAGACCGCCGCCACGCGGCGTGCGTCAGGCCCAACCCGTCTGCCGATCGATCGCGTGTTCTCGATGAAGGGGTTCGGGACGGTCGTGACGGGGACGCTGCTGTCCGGGCACCTCGCCGTCGACGACGAACTGGCGGTGCTGCCCGGCGATCGGACCGCCAAGGCCCGGGGCGTGCAGGTGCACGGGACCAGGACGGCAGGGGCGTCGGCAGGCCAGCGGGTCGCGGTGAACCTCGGCGGCGTCGATGCCTCCGAGATTGTGCGGGGGCAGTCGCTCGTGTCGCCCGGGGCCATGGCTGCGACACGCGTGATCGACGCGCGCATCGAACTGCTCGCGTCGGCCTCGCCGTTGCGACACGGTGCGCGAATCCGCTTCCACCAGGGCACGAGCGAGGTGATGGGGCGCGTCGCGCTGTCGTCCGTGATTGCGGAGGAGACCGACGGACCGGCGGCCGCGGTCCCGAGCGCCGACGTGCCGGCGGGCCGGTCGGCGTACGTGCGGATCCGCCTGGAGGCTCCGGTCGTCGTCACGCGGGGTGATCGGTTCATTCTGCGCGCGTACTCGCCGCCGGGCACGATCGCCGGCGGCGTCGTGCTGGACCCTCAGCCGCCGAGGGCCGGGATCCGGACGCCTGGCGGCCGGGATCGATTCAAGGCCCTCGATCCAGCCCGGTCGGCCGACGCGCGAGCCGCCACCGGGCAGGCGGTGATCACGCTCGTCGAGGAAGGCGCCACCGCAGGCCTGCCCGTCGACGCGCTGACCCGCCGGCTCGGCCTCGACGCCGGCACGGGGCTCGGCATTACGGAGGCGCTGCGCGCGTCGCGGGCGGTTCGTCAGATCGGTTCAACCCTCGTGTCGGTCCCGGTGCTGGAACGCGTGGGCGCCGGGCTGCGGTCGATGATCGAGGCGCACCATCGCGCGCAGCCACTCAGCGACGGCCTGCCCCGGGAAGAGGTGCGCGAACGCCTGTGCGCGCATGCGGCTCCGGGAGTGTTCGACGCGGTCGTCGAGGACCTGAGTCACGCGGGCGTGATCGTCGCACGCGATCGGCTGGCGTTGGCGACGCACAAGGTCGAAGTGGTCGGCGCAGAGGCGGACGCGCGCACGCGGCTCGCCGCGCTCTACGAAGCGAGCGGGCTGACGCCTCCGGATTCGCAGGAAGCCTCGACGCGCCTGGGCGTGCCGCGAGCGACCGTGGATGCCATGCTCGCGCTGCTGGTGCGGCAGCGTACGCTCGTCAAGGTCGGCACGCTCGTCGTCCACAACGCAACGCTCGTGTGGCTCAAAGACGATGTCCGCCAATTGAAGTCTGCCGAGCCAGGCCAATCGGCCACGCTCGACGTGGCGTCCTTCAAGGAGCGCTACGGCGTGAGCCGCAAGTTCGCGATTCCGCTGCTCGAGTTTCTGGACAGGGAACGGATTACGAGGCGGGTGGGGGACACGCGCGTGCTGATCTAGTCGTGCTTCTCGTCGCTGTCGTGCGTGGCGTCCTTGAAGTTCTTGATAGCCCGGCCGATGCCCCGGCCCAGATCCGGGAGCCGGTTGGCGCCGAAGATCAGGATGATGATGGCCAGGATCACCAGCAGTTCGGGAAGCCCAAGATTCATACGGCGATTGTAACACCGTTCGCGGACGAGGACTCCAAGTCGACCGGGAGCACGACGACCGACGCGTGCGCCGCTCGATCCGGTATGGCGCGACACCCCGGCATCGGCGGCTTCACGCTTGAAGCCGCCGCGCTTCACGCTTACAGTTAGAGGAGGCGGTGTCTCGACCTGCGTGCGGCGTCATGCGAAGGCCGCGAGCACAGGGGCTGGCACCGGCCGCTGTGCCCCTTCGACCAGGTCCGACAGAGACCGGAGTAGCGGAATGGCTCAAGTTGAAGCGACGTTGTTCACCGTCGGCGTGTTCAAGGATATCTCGTGGGCGGAGCGCGGCATCGAGGCCCTCAAGAGCAAGGGGTTCGCGCCCGGTTCGATGACGATCGTCGCGAAGGCCTCGCCTGACGCCGACGCCTTCGTCTCGCGCGTCCTGGGCTCGGCGCCCCAGGCGGTCGAATTGCCGGCGATCGGCCAGACCGCGGCACGGGGGTCGCTCGTCTCAACACTGGACGGGTCGGCGCGGGACCTCGCCCGCATCGGGATCGCGGCCGCGATGCGCCGGGCGGGCTTCCAGCCCCACGACGGCCTGATTTTCGAGACCCTCATCGGCAACGGCGGCGTGCTCGTCGCGATCGAGGATGCTCCCCGTGCGGCAGACGCGCTGGCCGTGTTCCTGTCGTACGGCGGGGGGAATGCCGCGATCGGAGCCTGGGCCGGGCGCGTCTAATAGATTGCGGGCTGTTCGGTGCCCGGCCAGAACGATGGCGCCTGGCAGGGGACCGGGCCGGCGAGCGGCGCGCGGGAGCCGCCGCTTGCTGTTCTAGGGCCGCGGCGCGACAATGGAACCAGGCGAGACAAGCTCACATGGCCGAATCAGACGACGATGACCGCGCGACGTCCGGGTCCGCCGGTCACGTCTCCGTGCATCTGGGGTACCTCCATCCGCGGGAGGTGCCGTTTTCGTTCGAGACGCAGGGGCCCCGCATGTCGGGGGCTATCGGCGTGGCGGGCGTGCTGCACGCGGTGGTCATCACGGCGCTCGCCTTCGCGGCAGTGTGGCTGCCCGACGCGGCTCCGCTCGACCTGCGTCAGGCCACTGAACAGTCCATCTCCAATCGCATTATCTTCCTGAACGAGCCGGGCCCCGGGGGGGGCGGCGGAGGCGGCGGGAACCGTTCGATCGAGCCTCCACGCCTCGCGCAGCTGCCGGGCCAGGACAAGATCACGGTGCCTGTCATGAAGCCGCCGGAGATTCAACCCGTCAGGTCGCCCGAGGACGAACTGCCGACGCAGGATTTCAATATTCCGGCGAAACAGATGGCGTCTGCCGAGCAGACATTGGTTGGCGTCATCGACGGCATGGCCTCCTCGAATTCGACGACGTCCCAGGGATCGGGGAGTGGGGGCGGCGCGGGCACCGGCACGGGCACCGGCATCGGGCCTGGCTCCGGGTCGGGTCTCGGACCGGGTTGGGGCGGCGGCTTCGGTGGGGGTGCCTACCGGCCCGGGTCGGGTATCGAACTGCCGCGGCTGCTGCGTGAAGTGAAGCCGAACTACACCGCAGATGCCATGCGGGCCAAGATCCAGGGCACCGTGGTGCTCGACTGTGTCGTGACGGCGGACGGGAACGTCGGGGAGTGCGAGGTCGCGCGCTCGCTCGACTCGACGTTCGGCCTCGATCACAACGCGGTGATCGCCGCGAAGCAGTGGCGGTTCACGCCTGGCAAACGCCTCGGACAGCCGGTTCCCGTGCTCGTGACCATCGAGCTGACGTTCACCCTGCGCTAGAACAAGGAGCCGGCACCTGTTGCCGTCTTCGGGATGCCCCGGTCGGCGCCCTGCGTCCCCGGGCCGAAAAAAGGCCCGGGGAGACATGCTCCCCGGGCCAATCGTCTGGATTCGGCGTTGCGAACCCCGAACCTAGTACATCCCGCCCATGCCGCCGGGGCCGCCCGGCATCTGCTGGTCCTTCTTCTCTTCCGGGATGTCGGCGATGATCGCCTCGGTCGTCAACAGCAACGACGCGATGGACGACGCGTTCTGGAGGGCCGAGCGCACGACCTTGGCCGGGTCGATGACGCCGGCGGCCACCAGGTGCTCGTACTTGTCCGTCAGGGCGTTGAAGCCGAAATCGTCTTCGCCTTCCTTGACCTTCTGGATGACGATCGAGCCCTCCTGGCCTGCGTTCTGGGCGATCCAGCGCAGCGGCTCTTCAATGGCCTTCTTCACGATGTTGATGCCGACCTGCTGGTCGCCGTCGGCCTTGAGGGCGTCGACGGCCTTGAGCGAGCGGATGAGCGCCACGCCGCCGCCGGGCACGATGCCCTCTTCGACGGCCGCCTTGGTCGCGTGCATCGCGTCCTCGACGCGCGCCTTCTTCTCCTTCATCTCGGTCTCGGTGGCCGCGCCGACCTTGATGACCGCGACGCCGCCCACGATCTTCGCCAGGCGCTCCT
>JAPKZP010000152.1 GCA_026393735.1 Acidobacteriota bacterium | reverse complement strand
TTGGCAATCTCGGCCGGGACCTTGTCGAACGCGTCGACGGGCAGGTCCGCCGAGAAGATGTCCATCGGCACATCGACCAGCACAGGGCCGGGTCGGCCCGTCTGGGCCAGGTGGAACGCGCGCTCGATGGTGCGCGGCAGGTCGTGCGGGTGGTCGACCCTGTAGACGCGTTTGCAGAAGGGTTCGTAGATCCGGAACTGATCCGCGTCCTGGTGGAGGTTGACCTCCTGGTGCGGATGGCGTCCGTAGTAGTACGAGGGCACGTCGCCCGCGATGATCACCATCGGAATCGAGTCGAGGGCCGCATTGGCGACGCCGGTGGCCGCGTTGAGGAGACCGGGTCCGAGGTGCGTCAGCAGCACGCCGACCTTGCCGGTCACGCGCGCGTAGCCGTCGGCCGCGTGGGCGGCGACCTGCTCGTGCCGGGACGTGATGAAGCGGATGCGGCTCTTGCCGAGGGCATCGAGGAACGCGATGATCGTGTGCCCGCACAGCCCGAAGATGACGTCGACCCCGATGCGCTCGAGATAATCGGTCAGGAGGTACGCGGCGATCCTCGTGCCGGGCTTCGGGTCGGCCTTCGGCAGGATGAACTCTTTCTGGATCAGAGTGGCCATGGCTGTGTCCGTCCTCATGCGTCTTGAAAATGGGACCGTTGTAGAACTCGCCGAACAACTCCCTCACCGACAGGATGGGATTATCCCGGAGTGCGGGGCTCATTGGCAGTTGTTACCGTAGCAACACCGTAGGTTTCGTTGTCGGTCCGGTTTAGGGGTGCTAGGTTAGCTGGACCAGTCTCCCTGTGTCATGCACGGGTCGTGCCTGCGACCTTGGGGCGGGACTGGCCTACGGGGCCGGGATCGCTTGATGTCTTCCTTCTGGTGGACTGCCGAACCCGAACGTGGTCTCCTAATCGAACGGATTGGCGCTCGGCCGTCGCCAGTGTGATGATTTAATCGGCGCATTCATAGTTTGTGTCTCGAGGAGGACATGCGATGAGCAGACAGAATGACATGCCCGCGCGGTACGCGGAACTGAAGCTGACACCGGATCAGATCAGCGAGATCGAAGAAGCGTTTGCCAGAGCGGACGCCGCGCAGAAGCAGTTCGAAACGTGGAGCCAGGAACAGATCGACAGGACGATTCGTTCCGTTGCCCAGATGGTCTCCAACTCCAAGGCCTTTCACGGATTGGTGGAGCTGGGCATCCAGGAGAGCAACTTCGGCGATCCGATCAGCCGTGAAGCCAAGCGGTTCAAGATTCGCGGCATCCTCCGCGACTGCCTGCGACAGAAGTCGGTGGGCATCGTCGAGGAGATCCCCGAGAAGAAGCTCGTCAAGTACGCCAAGCCCGTTGGCGTGATTGCCTGCGTCATCCCGGCCACGAACCCCGACCTGACACCGGCCGGCAATGCCATCTACGCCATCAAGGCCCGGAACGCCATCATCTTCTCGCCGCATCCGATGACACTGAAGACCAGCCGCAAGACGATCGAGCTGATGCGTGAAGGCCTGAGGCGGGTCGGCGCGCCCGAGGACCTGGTCCAGATCCTCGGCTACAAGGGGAAGATCAACAGAGGCTTCTCGGAAGCCCTGATGACCAAGTGCGACCTCATCATCGCGACCGGCGGGCAGGGCGTCGTGCGCCGCGCCTACATGTCCGGCACCCCGGCCTACGCAGTGGGCGCCGGCAATGCCACGATGGTCTGGGATGAAACGGCCGCGCAGGACCTGCACAAGGCCGCGTTCAACACCATGCGTTCGAAGACGTCCGACTTCGGGTCCGGATGCTCCGCCGACGGCAACATCGTCATCCACGAGAGCATCTGGGATGCCGCGCTGACGGAACTGGTGGCGGTTGGCGGCTACATGCTGTCCGAGACCGAGCAGGAAGCCGTCAGGAAAGTCATGTTCGACGACCAGCGGCACAGGCTGTCGGACACGGTCGCGCTCGCTCCCCAGGCCATGACGAAGGCGGCCGGCTTCGAGATTCCTGAAGACAGGAAGTTCCTGATCGCGTCT
>JAPKZP010000026.1 GCA_026393735.1 Acidobacteriota bacterium | reverse complement strand
CTTTGCCCCGTCAGCGCTATTGCGCCAGCGCCTTCTCGATGGCTGCGCGCAGCTCCGGGGCGTCGGGCGTCACGCGGCTCGGGAAGAACGCCACGACCTTCCCGTGCGTGTCCACGACGTACTTGCTGAAATTCCACTGGGGCAGGTTGCCGGTCTCGCCGAGGAACGCGTAGACCGGCGACTGATCGGCGCCTGCCTTCGTCACGACCTTCGCGAAGAGCGGGAACGTCACGTCGTAGCTGCGCTTGCAGAACGTCTGGATCTCTTCGGGCGTCCCGGGCTCCTGGCCGCCGAAGTCGTTGCTCGGGAAGCCGAGGATCACCATGCCCTTCGGCGCCATCTCGCGATAGAGCTTCTCGAGGCCGGCGTACTGCGGCGTGTAGCCGCACTGGCTGGCCACGTTGACCACGAGCGCCACCTTGCCGCGGTACGCGCCAAGGTCCGCCGGCTGTCCCGCGAGCGTCGTCACTTTCATGTCGTAGAGCGAACCCGATCCCATTGGCATCGCATACTCCACGGACGGGCCGAAGAACGTCGAACGCGCCCAGAGGCCCGCACCAAGCATCACCAGCCCGACCGCCGTCATCAGCAATACGCGCATCAGCAACCGCCCTCCAGGAAAGCGCATACTTGGATAGACGCCGCCGCCCCGCCGGACGATTCACGTCCGGCTTTGATAGACTGCATTCATCCCCCGCACACGAAAAGGACACGACCGCGTGAGTGCCGACCAACCGACCACAGCTCCGGACGCAACCGTTGTGATCTTTGGCGCAACCGGTGATCTGGCGAAGCGGAAACTGCTGCCGGCTCTGCACAACCTCGCCTGCCGCGGGGTCCTGCCCCAGCGGTTCAGAGTCCTCGGCATTGGCCGTTCGCCGATGAGCGACGCCGAGTACCGGGCGAAGGTCAAGGCGGACGTTGGCGCGTTCGGCAATCCCGGCGCGCCGAGCGAGGTCTGGGCCTGGTTCGAGTCCCGCCTCTTCTACGCGTCCGGAACGCTTGACGATCTCGCCAGCTACGAGTCGATCAGGGATCGTCTCGACGCGCTCGACGGGGCACCCGACGCCGCCGTCGGGTACGTGTTCTACCTGGCGACGCCTCCGGACGCGGTCTCGGACATCGTGCTGCGGCTGGGCGCCGTAGGGTTGCTCAACGAAGAGGCGCACCGCTTCCGGCGGGTCATCATCGAAAAGCCCTTCGGCCACGATCTCTCGTCCGCGATCGATCTCGACCGGCAGCTGAATGCCGACCTCGCCGAACACCAGATCTACCGCATCGATCACTACCTTGGGAAAGAGACCGTCCAGAACCTGATGGCGTTCCGTTTTGGCAACGAGATCTTCGAGCCCATCTGGAACCGTCGCTACATCGACCACGTGCAGATCCTGGTGGCCGAGACCGTCGGAGTGGAAGACCGGGGCGCCTACTACGAACAGGCTGGCGCCCTGCGGGACATGGTCCAGAACCACCTGTTCCAGTTGCTCGCGCTCACCGAGATGGAGCCGCCCATCTCGTTCGGCGCCGACGTGGTCCGCGACGAACGCGTGAAGGCGCTGCACGCGATCGCACCATGGACCGAGTCGGATGTCCGCGCCAACGTGGTTCGCGGACAGTACGGCTCGGGTCGCCTGGGCGAAGACGCTGTGCCCGGCTATCGCGCGGAGTCGCGGGTCCCTCCAGGATCCACGACCGAGACGTACGTGGCGCTCCGGCTCGTCATCGACAACTGGCGATGGGCCGGCGTGCCGTTCTACCTGCGCACCGGCAAGCGCCTGCCCTCGCGCGTGTCGGAAATCGCCGTCCAGTTCAACCGGCCGCCGCTCGAACTCTTCCGCCGGACGACCGGATCGATCGAACCCAACCTGCTCGTCGTGCGCATCCAGCCCGACGAGGGAATCTCGCTGCGATTCCAGGCCAAGGTGCCCGGACCAGACCTGCGCCTGGGAAGCGTGAGCATGGCGTTCAACTACGCCGACTATTTCGCGCGTGCTCCCGAGACCGGGTACGAAACGCTGCTGCTCGACTGCCTGACTGGCGATCAGACGCTGTTCCACCGAGCGGACATGGTGGTCGCCGGGTGGCGCGCCGTCGCGCCCATCCTCGAACTGGTGTCGTCGCAGCCTGACGCGCTTCTATCTTCGTACGCCGCAGGCGACTGGGGCCCGGCGGAAGCGGATGCGCTGATGGCGCGCGACGGACGGGCATGGCGGCGACCCGCGCCATGAGCGGCGTGGCGCGCAACGACGACAACGCTGGACTGGGCATGATCCGGATCGTGCCGCAGCAGAGCGACGTGGCCGTCGAAGCCGCCCGCGTGTTTACCGACTGCGCCAAGGCGGCCGTGGCGGCGCGTGGCCGTTTCACGGTGGCGCTCTCCGGCGGCACCACGCCTCCCATGCTGTTCCGCCTGCTGGCGGGCGAGGGCAACGTCTCGTTCCGCGCGTCGATCCCCTGGACGCGCGTGCACGTGTTCTGGGGCGACGAACGGTGCGTGCCGCCGACCCACCCGATGAGCAATTACGGCATGGCGAAGAAGACGCTGCTCGATCACGTGCCGATCCCGGACGGACAGATCCACCGGATCCGGGCGGAGGACACGGACGCGAATCACGCCGCGCACGCCTACGAGGCGACGATTCGCGAGTCCTTCGGCGCGCCCGACAACGTCATACCCGTGTTCGACCTGATGCTGCTGGGCATGGGCGGCGATGGCCACACGGCTTCGCTATTCCCGGGATCGGCGGCAATCGCGGAGCACACGAGACTCGTGGCCGCGCCGTGGGTGCCGCATCTGAAGGCCCACCGGATCACGCTGACGCCGCCTGTGCTGCTTGCGGCCGAGACGACGGTAGTGCTGGTATCAGGCGAGGACAAGGCCGCGATGCTGCAGAGGGTGCTCGAGGGACGTGTCGACCCGAACTGCTATCCGATTCAGTGTCTTCGCGCGTCGAGCGGCTGTGTGACGTGGCTCGTCGACCGCGATGCCGCATCGCACCTCGCTGCGCCGCGTCTCACGACCAACACGTAGAAACTCAGGGTCAGGTCCCAGACTCGACGTCAGGCTCGGTCCGAGACCTGACCCTGCAACGTCACTTCTTCAAGTACTTGTCGTACCACGCCAGGTAGCGCTCCAGGCGATCCCGCTGGTAGCTCGGCGTCGTCAAACCGTGGAACTGGCCCGGATAGATGACCAACTGCGTGTCGACGCCGAGGCTCTTGAGCGCCTGATACATCTGCTCGCCGCCGATGATCGGCACGTTGAAGTCGCGCTGGCCGCCCATGAAGAGCGTGGGCGTCTTGATTCTGTCCGCCTGGAAGAACGGGTACGAGATCTTCAGCCATTGTTCGCGCGCCTTCCACGGCACGCCAATCTCCATCTCGTACTGCATGATGTACTGATCGCTGCCGTACATGGCGAGCTGCAGGGCGCTGCCCGCCCCGCTCACCGCCGCCTTGAAGCGCGGGTCGGTCGCAATCGTGTAGTCGGTGAGGATGCCGCCGTAGCTCCAGCCGCCGATGCCCAGCCGGTCCGGATCGGCCACGCCCGTGCGGATGGCTTCGTCCACCGCGCCGAGGAGGTCGACGACTTCCTTGTTGCCCCAGTCCGCGTAGATGGCCCTCTGATACGCGCTGCCGCGGCCGTCGCTGCCGCGGTAGTTCACCGAGAGCACCACGTAGCCGTTCGCCGCGAAGAACTCGCGGTCGAAGCTGAACGAGTGCTGATCCTGGCCGTTCGGGCCGCCATGGATGTACAGCAGCAGCGGGTACTTCCTGCCCGCCGCGTACGACGCCGGCTTCACGAGCAGGCTGTTCACGACCGTGCCGTCCTTGCTCTTCGACGTGAAGTCGTCGGTCGTGCCGAGCTGCAGCTCCGCGAACAACGCGTCGTTCACGTGGGTCAGCCTACGCAGCTTGCCCGCTTCGAGTGCGTATACCTCCGCCGGCTCGGCAGCCGTGCCGCTCAGCAGCGTGAGATGGCCGTCAGCGCCAAGCGACGCGCCCGACACCGTGCGGCGCGCGCCGGTGAGCTTCTCGACCGCACCGCCCGCGGTCGTCGTCTTGCCGACGTACACGACGCGATCGTCGCTCACCGCGAAGTACAGGCTCTTGCCGTCGGCGGACCACAGGATGGGGCCGGAAGCGGCGCGATCGAGGGCGGCCGTCAGCACCTTCGGATCACCGCCCGCGACCGGCACGATGGCGACTTTCCTGAGTTGATAGGCGGAAAGGCGGGGCTCGTCGCCCTGGTAATAGGCAATCCACTGGCCGTCCGGGCTCCACGACGGGCGGCCGGAATCCGGTCCGGCAAATGTCGTGAGCGCCTTCGGCACCGCGCCGGCCTTCGCCTCGATCACGTAGACGTTCGGATCGTCGGTGCGGTCGGGATCCGGGGCGCGCTCGCTGATGAACGCGATGCGCGTGCCGTCGGGCGACCAGACAGGCGAGCTGTCGTCGCAGGGGTCCTTCGTGATCTGCTCGGCCTTCTTCGAGGCGACGTCGAAGATCCAGAGGTGCGAGTAGAGCCGCTTGAGATACCCGTCGCGGTCCTGCTTGAAGTGGTAGCGATCGAGGACGATGGGCGGAGCCGTCTTGCGCTTCCAGCCTTCCATCTTCTCCGGCTCGTCGCCCGGATCCTTGTCGCTGACGGTGAAGACCAGCCGCTTACTGTCGGGCGACCACGAGTAGTCGCTCACGCCGCCGTCGATGTCGGTCAGTTTCTGCGCTTCGCCGCCCGTCCGGTCGAGCAGCCAGACCTGCGCGCCCTTCTTCTTCTCGTCCTCCGTGCCGCGGCTCGCGAGAAACGCGAGATACCGGTTGTCCGGGCTCCAGCGAGGCGCGCTTTCGCCGTCGGGCGTGGACGTCAGGCGAATCGTCTGCGTGCCGTCCCAGCTCACCATCCAGAGGTCCGTGTCGCGCTTGTCCTTCTCCACGTCGGTCGTGCCGACGGTGTAGGCGACCCACTTGCCGTCGGGCGACCGTTGCGGGTCGCCGACGCTCTTGATCTTCGCGAGGTCGTCGAGGGTGATGGCGCGCCTGGCCGGCTGGGCCAGGGCCGCCGAGAGGGGAGCGAGGCACGCGATCGCCGCAAGAGCGATCGCACGACGGAACGGCTGTGTGCGCATGATCGAATCCCTGTAAAAAACGCGGGCGGACCCGGAAGTGGGCCCGCCCGCGCTCATCGTATCACCCGCCGGGGCCAAAGACCCGGGCCGGGGCTTACTGCTTCACGGCCCAGCTGATGTGTCCCTCGGTGTCCTTCATCGTCACGGTGACGGTCGCGTCACCCTTGTCGGCCGACTTCGCCTGGCAATCGAAAGACTCGCCCGCCTTGGTCGCGCGGTATTTGGCGCCGCACGTGATCGTGGCGTCGATGCCCGCCTGTTCCTTGAGGCCATTCATGACGGCTTCTTCAACGAGCTTGAGGTCGGTCAGCCCCTCCATCTTGACGACTTCCCACTTGACGTTGCCCTTGTCGTCGTTCTGCGTCACCTTCACGGTGAGCTTGCCGCCGTCCTTGGGGATGGCCGTGCACTCGAACGTGTCGCCGGCCTTTGCCGCGCGCGTCTCGGTCGGGCACGTGACCGACGCGACCGGCAGCGACAACTGGCTCTGAACGCCTTCGGTGACGGACTTTCCGATGGCGCCCATGTCGAGGGTGGTGCCGCAGGCGACCACGCCAGCCATGAGGCCGACAAACGCGAAACCGGTGAGCAATCGGGCGGGGTTGATGCGCATGAACGAATCTCCTTGTTGATCTGGTGCTGCGTAAGTGAGGCGGGCGGCGGCCGGCACCACCGGACGGCCGCCGCTCGCTAGTCCTGCGATCCGATGTGGTAGCTGAGCAATTTCCAGGTGTCGTGCTCCTTCGCGAACGTGAAAGACACGGGAACCTGCGTCCCGGACTTGAGCGTCGCGGTGCCGGCCAGTTTCGCGCCGGCCAGGTCGATCGATCGGTCGGTAAACGAAAGGTCCGCCACGCTGAAGAGAGAAGGACGGGCCTTCACCGCGGCCGTGAACGCTTCGAGCGGCTGCGACTCCTTCAAGGGAGCCGAGAAGGCGTCGTGGGCGCGCGCGTAGTCCCCCGCGGACGCCGCGGCCAGGAAGTCCTTCGCCACCTGCTCCGGGCCCGCCGTCATCGACTTGACGGTGAAGAACAGCACGGTTACGAGCGCGGCGATGAGGACGATCACGCCGCCGCATCCAATCCCCACCCATTTCAGCCAGGAAGGTGACCCAGCCATCGGCTTCCTCCTCGTTCAGGTCCGTTCAGCACGCCAACGCGAACACATACAGGCGCTGGCGCGACGACCGTCGGTGTCACATGCGCGGCCGAACGTGAAGAAGCGCCTGGCACGGACGATTGTCCAAGAGTGTCGAGGAGTATAGCATGCGGTAAGCATCGCGCGCGGCGCCCTGGACGGCTGGGCCGTCGGCGAACAGGGCCGCCTCGAGCGGCTGCGCTAGGACACATCTATGACCGACTTCAGAACGCGGCTTGGCAACGAGATCATCGTCTTTGACGGAGGGGTGGGCACCTACCTCTACGAAAAAGGCATCTTCATCAATACCTGTTTCGATGAGCTCAACCTCATCAACCCGGACATCGTTGCCGAGGTTCACCGCGATTACGTGAACGCCGGCGCGGATGTCGTCGAGACGAACACGTACGGGGCGAACCAGTTCAAGCTCGCGCCGCACGGCCTCGAGAAGAGGGTCTACGAGATCAACAAGCGCGGGGCCGAAATCGCGAAGGCTGCGGTCAAGGAGCGGGCGCTGGTCGCCGGATCGGTGGGACCGCTCGGCGTGCCGCTCGAGCCGTTGAGCGCGCTGTCGTACGACGAAGCCAAGGACGCCTTCAAGGAACAGATCCGCGGGCTCGTGGACGGCGGCGTCGATCTGCTCGTCCTCGAAACGTTCGGCCTGGCGAAGGAGTTGGAGCAGGCGATCCGTGCGGCCAGGGAAGTGGCGCCCGACCTGCCGATCATCGCGCAGTTCACGGTGAACGACGAAGGCACCCTCCTCAGCGGATCCACGCTCGAGAGCGCCGTCAAGGACATCGCCCCCTACGGGGTGGATGCCGTCGGCCTGAACTGTTCGATTGGGCCGCGGTCGATGCTTGAAGCGCTCGAGCACCTGAAGACGCTGACGGCATTGCCGATTTCCGTGCAGCCGAACGCCGGTGTGCCGCAGAACGTCGGCGGGCGCTACATCTACATGACGTCGCCCGAGTACGTCGCCGAGTACGCGAAGCGGTTCATCCAGACCGGCGCGGCGATTGTCGGGGGG
>JAPKZP010000235.1 GCA_026393735.1 Acidobacteriota bacterium | reverse complement strand
GGCGCGCGCGAGCCGCGTCACCGAGTCGAGCAGAATCAACACGTCCTTCTTGTGCTCGACGAGACGCTTCGCCTTCTCGATGACCATTTCGGCGACCTGCACGTGCCGCTGCGCAGGCTCGTCGAAGGTCGACGAAATGACTTCGCCCTGGACCGACCGCTGCATGTCGGTGACTTCCTCCGGCCGCTCGTCGATCAGCAGGACGATGAGGAACACCTCGGGATGATTCTGCGCGACCGACTGCGCGATGTTCTGCAGCAGCATCGTCTTGCCCGTGCGCGGCGGCGCGACGATGAGGCCGCGTTGGCCTTTGCCGATCGGGATCATCAGGTCCATCACGCGCGCCGACAGGTTGTCGGCGGTCGTTTCGAGGTGGAAGCCCTCCTGCGGGTAGAGCGGCGTCAGGTTCTCGAAGAAGAGCTTGTCGCGCGCCTGGTCGGGCGGCTCGAAGTTGACCGCTTCGACCTTGATGAGCGCGAAATACCGCTCCCCTTCCTTGGGCGGCCGGATCTGCCCCGAGACGGTGTCGCCGGTCTGCAGGTCGAACTTCCGTATCTGCGACGGGGAGACGTAGATGTCGTCAGGCCCCGGGAGGTAGTTGTAGTCCGGCGCGCGCAGGAACCCGAACCCGTCGGGCAGCACTTCGAGCACGCCTTCGGAGAAGATGAACCCGCTCTGTTCGGTCTGGGCCTTCAGGATCTGGAAGATCAGCTCCTGCTTCCGCATGCCCGTGGCTCCGGCCACATTCAGGTCCTTGGCGACCTGGGTGAGCTTCTGGATGCTCATCTCCTTGAGCTCGGCGATGTTGAGACCCTCACCCGCTCGTTTCGGGCTTCCATTGGCTGCGGCCGGCTTAGCGGCCTCGCCGACGACGGGCGTCGGCGGTTCGGCCTGGGGGACGTCGGGGGGCGCGGCCTGGCCGTCGGACGCGCGTGACGACTGCGGTTGGCGTTTGTGGTTGTTCGGCATGTACGTGACTCAGAGCGTTGGCAATGGCTGGCAGTGACGAGTGAACGACGAGTGCGGGGTGGAAGGGCCCCGCCGCCCAGACAGACGTGGGGGGAGCTTGGCTCTCAAACTATAGGGCAGTCCGTCGGAAGGTGTCAACAGAACCGGGGCAGGTGGCCCGCCGTCACAGCGCCGCCGGGCTCTCGCCGATTCCGAGGATGCTGCAGGCTACCATCGGCTTGAGTCCGAGCGCCCGCGCCTTCGCCACGAGTTCCGGACTGTCTGCGCCTGGATTGATCCAGACCTCCGGGATGCCCTTTTTCGCGATGTCCTCGATCACGCGCTCGCCGAGGGACGGTGGCACGTACAGGCTCGCGACATCGATCGCGCCCGGCACGTCGAGGACCGACGGGTAGGCCTTCCACCCCTCGACTTCGGTTTCGCGCGGATGAATCGGGACGACCGTGTAGCCCTGCCTGGCAAACGCGCGAACGGCCTTGTTCCCGAACTTGGCGCGGTCCGACGACGCCCCGACAATCGCGACGACTTTTCCCATGGGTGCCACCATTCTGCGACGGAAGGCGGGCCCCACACGGAAGCCCGCCCCCCCGATCCGTCACTACAGCTGCGGACCGGCCGACTCCAGTTCCCGGGACTCGACCGTGTCGAACTTCTTGAAGTTGTCGATGAAGCGCGCCGCGAGCTGTTTGTAGCGCTGGAAATACAGCTCACGGCTCGGCCACGAGCTCGCCGGATCGAGGACCTGATCCGGAACGTTCGGGCACGTCACCGGCACGTCGAACCCGAAGATCGGATCCTTCTTGAACTGGACGTCCTTCAGCTTGCCGGTCAGGGCCGCGTTCAGCATGGCGCGCGTATGGCGGATGCTGATCCGCTTGCCGACGCCGTACGCCCCGCCCACCCAGCCCGTGTTGACGAGCCAGCAGTCGACCCCGTAGCGCAGCACCTTTTCCTTCAGGAGCCGCGCGTAGAAGTCCGGCTGGTGCACCATGAACGGCGCGCCGAAGCACGTGCTGAACGTGATCTCAGGTTCCTTGCCCAGCCCGACCTCGGTGCCGGCGATCTTCGACGTGTAGCCGGAGATGAACTGGTACCGCGCCTGATCGACCGACAGGCGGGCGATGGGCGGCATGACGCCCGACGCGTCGCACGTCAGGAAGATCACGTTCTTGGGGTGGCCGGCCCGATTGTTGGCGATCGCGTTGTGGATGAACTCCAGCGGGTACGAGGCGCGCGTGTTCTCGGTGATGGCCGGGTCGTCGAGATCGATCAACCGGGTCACCGGATCGAAGACGACATTCTCCAGAATCGTCCCGAAGCGATGCGTCGTGGCGTGAATTTCCGGTTCGGCCGACTCCGACAGCTGGATGACCTTCGCGTAGCAGCCGCCTTCGAAATTGAAGACGCCGTTGTCGCTCCACCCGTGCTCGTCGTCGCCGATGAGGCCGCGGGAGGGGTCGGCGGAGAGCGTCGTCTTCCCGGTGCCGGACAGCCCGAAGAAGATCGCCACCCCGCCATCGTCGCCGACATTGGCCGACGAGTGCATCGGGAACACGCCCTGCAGCGGCATCATGTAGTTCATCACCGTGAAGATCGACTTCTTGATTTCCCCGGCGTAGGCCGTGTTGCCGATGAGGCAGAGCCGCTGGTCGAAGTTCAGCGCGATGAACGTGTTGGACGCCGTGGCATCGATCTGCTGGATGCCCTTGAAGTTCGGGCAGCAGATGACCGTGAACTCCGGCACGTGGCGGCGGAGCTCTTCGTTCGTCTTCGGCATGATGAACATGTTGCGTGCGAACAGGCTGTGCCACGCGTGCTCGGTGATGATGCGCACCGGCATGCGGTACTCCGGGTCCGCGCCGACGTAGCAGTCCTGCACGAACACGTCGCGCCCCTGGAGGAAGCCCTGCAGGCGGGAGAACAGCTCGTGGAACTTGTCGGGCGCGAACGGCCTGTTGTACTGCCCCCACCACACGTGCCCCTCGGTCGTGGGCTCGCGGACGACGAACTTGTCGTTCGCGGACCGCGCGGTGTGCTTGCCGGTGTTCATCACCACGGCGCCGTCGCGGGTGATATGGCCTTCCCGCCGGAAGACGATCTCTTCGTACAGCGCTTCCGCCGGCAGGTTCCAGTACACGCCGCCCAGGTTGAACAGGCCGTGGTTATCCAGCCCGTAGTCGCTCTTGAGGGCAGCGGCCTGCGCCGTTGTGGGCGTCTTGATATCGAGCAGGTTGATCATAGCCAGTCCCTGATGAGTCGCTTGTCGCCGATGTAGATATCGTTCGGGGAGGTCGGATCGAGCGCCCACTTGATGCGGGCGATGCCCTCGGTCACGTCCTTGACGGACCCGGCGTAGCTCAGCCGCAGGTGGCCTTCCATCCCGAACTCACGCCCCGGCACCGTGACGACCAGGGCCTTCTTCAGGAGGAACCGGCACAGTTCCACGGAGTTGCTGCTGTAGGCGCGGAAGTCCGGCAGGCAGTAGAACGTCCCGTCCGGCTTGTAGGTCTTGACCCCGTTGAACGACGAGAGTTCCCGCATGATGATGTCGCGGTTGTTCTGGATCGACAGCCGCAGCGCCTCGACGAAGCTCTGCAGCCCCAGCAGGGCCCCCTCGGCGCCGGACTGCATCACCGGCGACGCACAGGACGTGGTCTGCGCCTGCACGTTGTTGATGACTTCCACCAGCTTGCGCGGCCCGACCAGCCACCCGATCCGGAACCCGGTCATCCCGTACAGCTTGGCGATGCCGTTGATGACGATCAGCCGCGAATCCTCGACATCCTTCGTCGTGAACTGGTAGCAGGACGGCGACCGTCGGCCGTCGAACACCAGCTTGTGGTAGATGTCGTCCATGATGAGGTAGATCTTCTTGCGCTCGCAGAACGCCACGAGCTCGGCGATGAACTCGTCCTTGTAGACGATGCCGCTCGGGTTGTTCGGGCTGTTGCAGATGATGGCCCTGGCGCTGGAACTCACCGCCCGCTCGATCTCGGACATCCGCGGGTGGAAACTCCCGTCCTCGGGCGTCACGATGACGGGCACCCCGTAGACCATCTTGATCATCTCGGGGTAGCTGACCCAGTACGGGGCGAGCACGACCACCTCATCCTGCGGGTTCACGATGGTGTACAGGATGTTGAAGATCGCCTGCTTGGCGCCCGACGACACGATCACGTTCTCGGGCGCGACGGCCTTGTCGTAGTGCTCCTCCGTGTACCGGATGATCGCCTTCTTCAGCGACGGCAGGCCATCCGACGGACAGTACTTCACGTCCCCCTGCGTCAGCTTCGCCGCCGAACTCAGGATGGCCGTGATTGGGGTCTTGTTCTTCGGCTCCCCGATTCCGAGATGAATGACCGGTTCGCCGCGCTCCCGGAGCAACCGGGCCTCCTCGTTCAGTCGCAGCGTCGGCGACTCGATGATGGACTTGGCTAGCTCACTGACGCTCATGATGGCTCCTGTGGGTGCGTATCTGGCGGGAACGGGCCGCACCAGGCCCGGGGGCAGAATTTCTACTATAGCCTAGGTCGAGGCCCGCTTCTCCCGGAGCCGTTCTTCGACGCCGTCGGGCACGAGCCCGGTCACGGGACCGCCCAGCGCGAACACTTCCTTGATGAGCCGGGAACTGACGTAAGTGTACTGTTCCGCGGGCATCATGAACACGGTTTCGATGTCGGGCCCCAGCCGCCGGTTCATCAGTGCCATCTGCAGCTCGAACTCGAAGTCCGAGACCGCCCGGAGCCCGCGCACGATCACCGACGCGTGCCGGAGTTCGGCGTAATCGACCAGCAGCCCGTCGAACGACTCGACTTCCACGTTCGCGTACTCCCGGAAGACGTCCTGTGCCATGGCCACGCGTTCATCCGCCGTGAACAGGGCGTGCTTCTCCGCGTTGCGCAGGATGGCCACGATGATGCGGTCGAAGAGCCGCGCCCCGCGCAGGATGATGTCGACGTGCCCGTTCGTCAGCGGATCGAACGAACCCGGATAGACCGCCACGCGATCGCGAGGCGCGTTCATAACTCCTCCATCGCGGCGGGTGCCGGCACCTCAACCTGCCGGTAGAACGCCAGCCCGCTGTCTCCAGCCGTCACCCGGCGCTCCAGCGTCAGCGCCCCAGCCCGTTCCGGTACCGCCCGGCGGGCCCCATGCTCGAGCACCAGGATCCCGCCGCCCGCCATCCGAGACGACGCTGCTCGCAATGCACCGTCGAGATCGGCTTGGTCATAGGGAGGATCCAGCAAGGCCAGGTCGAATCGGCGGTGGACCGGCAGGCGATCGAGGACGCCGACGAATTCGCCGCGGATCATAGCATAGCCGTCGGCGATACCGCAGTGACGCAGGTTCTCGCCGACGAGTGCCGCCGCGCGCGGATCGCTGTCCACGAACACCACCTCCGCGGCACCGCGGCTCAACGCCTCGATGCCGAGCGCCCCGGACCCGGCAAACCCGTCCAGCACCCGGGCCCCATCCACCACCTGCGCCAGGATGGCGAACAGCGACTCCTTCAGGCGATCGGACGTCGGGCGCAGCCCGGGCCATGTTGGCGCCTTTAGTCTCCGGCCCTTGTAACGTCCTGCGATGACGCGCATGCCCGATCTCCCAGCCCGAACGCCCGCGCCTACCCGACCGACGCCAGGCCGAACCGGTCCGCCCAATGCCGGCGCACGTCGGTCAGCAACGGCCCCTCCGCCGGTTCGCGCTCCACCGCCAGCTGCGCGTACCGTCTGGCCTCCTCCATGATGGCGCGGTCACGCAGGAGATCGCCGGTGCGGAGCGTCGGCACACCCGACTGCCGGGTTCCAAACACGTCGCCAGGACCACGCAGTTCGAGATCCCGCTCCGCGACGACGAATCCGTCGCTCGTCTGCACGAGCGCGCGCAGCCGGGCTTCCCCCTGTTCGCCAAGGGGCTCCTGGTAGAGCAGGATGCACGACGACGCGTGTGTCGATCGCCCGACGCGGCCCCGCAGCTGATGGATCTGCGAAAGCCCGAACCGTTCGGCGTGCTCGATGACCATCACGGTCGCATTCGGCACATCGATGCCGACCTCGATGACCGTCGTCGAGACCAGCACCTGCACGTCGCCCGCGGCGAACGCCCGCATGATGTAGTCCTTCTGGTCGGCCCGCAGACGCCCGTGCAGCAGCGCGAGGCGGTAGTCCGGGAACACGTGGGCGGCCAGATCGTCTGCCATCTCCGTCGCCGCGCGCAGGTCCACCTTCTCGGACTCCTCGACGAGCGGGAATACGATGTAGGCTTGATGCCCCGCCTCGAGTTGCTGCCGCACCGACGCGTAGACCTCGTCGCGGCGCGACTGCGGTTCCGCCGTCGTGTCCACGGGCACCCGGCCGGGCGGCAGCTCCCGGATGACGGAGACGTCGAGGTCTCCGTAGGCGGTCAGCGCGAGCGTGCGCGGAATGGGAGTGGCCGTCATCACGAGCACGTCGGGATGCCAGCCCTTCTCACGCAGGACCGCCCGCTGGACCACGCCGAATCGATGCTGCTCGTCGATCACGACCAGCCCGAGGCGGGACCATGCCACATCCTGCTGGACGAGGGCGTGCGTCCCGACCACGAGCTGGATCCGGCCGGACCGGAGGCCGTCGAGGGTCGCCCGCCGTTCGCCGGCGGGCGTCGACCCGGTCAACTCCGCCAGGCGGTACCCTGCCTGCTCGAGCAGACGACCGATCGTGAGGAAGTGCTGGTCGGCGAGAATCTCGGTCGGGGCCATGAACGCGACCTGCAGACCGTTCTCGATCGCCACGATCGCCGCGATCAGCGCGACAATCGTCTTGCCCGATCCGACGTCGCCCTGCAGCAGCCGGTGCATCGGGCGGCTCCGTGTCATGTCCTCGACGATGTCCTTCAGCGCGGCCCGCTGGCCCTGCGTGAGCGTGAACGGCAGGACCGAGCGCGCGGCGGCGCGGATGCGATCGTCCACGATCGGCACGCACGGCTTGCGCTCGGCGTCCGCGGCCCGGCGTTTCAGCGCCAGGCCCAGCTGGAACTGCAAGCACTCCTCGAAGATCAGGCGCACCTGGGCCGGAGTCCGGAACGCGTTCAGCGTGTCGACCGGGGTGTCCGGCTGCGGGAAATGCGCGTCGCACAGGGCTGTTCGCCAGTCCGGAAGACGCAGTTCCTCGCGCAGCCAGTTCGGCAGCCTGTCTTCGAGTTCGTCGGGCAGCGCGTCGAGCACCTGCTTCACGAGCGTGCGCTGGATGCGGCCCGTCACCGACCCCGCCCTTTCGTACACGGGAACCGTGCGCCCCGTGTGGAGCGACGCGTGGTCGGCATCGCCGACCATCTCATACTGGGGATTGGTCAACTGCAGGCCGGACGGCGGACGGGATTCGAGCCGGCCGAACAGCAGCACCGACGCCCCCTGGCGCAAGACGGTCGCCATGAAGGGCTGGTTCATCCACACTGCCCGCACGGTTCCGGTGGCGTCGCGCACGACGGCCTCGAAGATCTTGAATCCCGCGCGGCGCGTCAGGCGCATGCGGCACGACGCCACAGTCCCCGAGATCGTGGCAGTCTCTCCGGCCTGGAGCGTCGAGACGGCCCGGAAGCGCGCGCGGTCTTCGTAGCGGATCGGGAACCGCGCGAGCAGGTCGCCCACCGTGCGCAGCCCGATGCGATCGAGATCG
>JAPKZP010000630.1 GCA_026393735.1 Acidobacteriota bacterium | reverse complement strand
GACGTGCGGCGGGGTTGTCGCCGTGATCTGCGTGGATCCATTCAGAATCGGATGACCAGCCGCGGCGCCGCCGATCGTCAGCGTCGGGTCGGGCGAGAAGTGCAGGCCGCTCACGGTGACCGCAGTGCCGCCGCCGGTCGACCCCAGCGCCGGCACGACGCCGAGGACGACCGGCGGCAGATCGAACACGTACGCTGCGCCCTGTATGACATTCCCGTCGACCTGGCGTTGCGGGGCGCCGGCGAGCACCGTGCCCCGGTCGATAGCGACGGCTTCGCCCAGAAGATCGTTGGCAACCCCATCGGCCGCCTGGAGCATCCGAAAGCCCGACCACGCGCCGTTGGCCCGGATGAAGGCGAACACGCATCCCGGCCCCGCGCTCGCATTCGATCCGATGGGATACGACGCGACGCCGACAAGGGCCGTGCTTCCGCTGATGTCGACCGCCTTGCCCAACTGCTCGTTCTCGGTCGGCTCCGGCGAAACAATGCGCTGCTGATGCGACCACGTCGTACCGGCCCGCACGAACACGTCGACGGCTCCCGCCAACGCCAGGCCGCCGACCGGCACGTTTGGCGACCCTGCCAGCACGGTGCTGCCGTCGAGCGCCACGCTCGACCCGAGCCCGTCGGACGCCGCCCCGGCCCGGGCAGCGAGGATGGCCTGTTCCACGAACACCGAACCCGCGTCGTGGAAAACCCGCGCGGTCCCGACTCCGTCGACGCCGGCCACATCGTCACCGGGCGCGCCTGCGACGACGTAGTCGCCCTGGAGCGCGACGCTCTGACCGAACCGGTCGTCCGACGCCCCATCCGAGGTCGTGAGCTTTTGGAGATGAGACCAGACGTTGAGGCTGCGGCCGTAGACGTACACCGCGCCCTGGCTCCAGTTCACGCCTGACACCGCACCGGGCGCGCCAACGGCCACCCGATCGCCGTCAACCGCCACGCTCTCGCCGAAGTGATCTCCCATCACGCCGTCGGCGGCCTCGAGGCGCGCCTGCCGGCTCCAGCCCGCCGCGCCGTGGACGAAGACGTAGACCAGCCCTCGCCACTCGTTGGCTCGGTACGCGCCGACGACGACGGTATTTCCGCTGACGGCCACGCTCGACCCGAACGCGCTCATCATCCCCGCGTCATCCACCGTCAGCGTCGCCTCCTGGGTCCACGTGCCGTTGAGGCGCCGGAAGACGTACGCAGCCGAGTGCTCACCGCTGATGCCGCCGGCGCCCACGACCGCGACATCTCCGCCGATGGCCACGGCCGTTCCGAACTGCTGGTACGCCACCGCAGGCGTGGCGACGAGTCGCTGACTGTCGTTCAGGAGGGCGAGCGGTCCGGCGGAAAGGTATTGCGGGCGCGACAACGCCTCCACGCGACCGTCCGACGCGATGCCGGTGAACGACAGACCAGTCAGTGCCGCCGCCGCTGTCGCCAGGATGATCCGACGCATGGCACCCTCCGTAGACACAGATCGTCAAAAGGGGTTTGGAGAACCGGCCGAGCGATTGGTGGTGGGTGGGTGAACTCTTATCGCCCGCAGCGATGCTGCCGCCGCGCAGAGCATCGAAGTGGCGACGCGCGAGACTGGAACCCGGGAAGGAACCAGTCGAACAGACCGGTTTCGCATACGCCGTCCCCTGTTCGCAGGCACACGGAATCAAGGGGCAGCGCGCCTATCCTACACCGTTTGGCGCTTGCCGGCGCAGCAATTGGCACCGCAGGCTGCGTCCGAGTTGCGCCCTGTACTCCGCCTCGCGTCGCGACCAGGGCAAGCCCCCTCCCGCGACGAGGGCTCACAGGTCACTCCGTCTATTTGGACATCAGGCCGACCATGACCTTGTCGTCGAGGGTGCGGAAGGCACTCTTCGTGTCGAACACCATGGTGCCCTGGCCGCTCTCGGTGTACGGCGCCCACGCCAGGCCGTCCTGGCTCGGATTGCCCATGGTTGCGACGTTCACCCAGGCCCTGGCAACGGCGTCCTGCACCCCGTGCGCGATGTGGGCCCTCCGCCGACGGCGAACGTGCTGTTGCGTTCGCTGAAGTTGGTCCCCACCATGAAAGGCATGTCCCGTGTGAATTCACTGAACTCCGCCTCGATGTACTTGCCGTCGCGCACAGGACGCCACTCGAGACGCCTGCCGGTGCCGGCCACTTCCTTTCTCGGGCGAGGTGCCGACGTACTTGCCGAGCCGTCGTACCCCGCGCCGAGACGCCGACGGTGAAGAGCTACCGGCTCACAACGGTGAGCAGATTGCGGACGGTGTAGCCCGAAGCCTTGTCCCGTGCCACCCGTTCTGCGGCTTCCTTCTGGTCGGTGGTCGGCACCGAGCCTTTGAGGGTCACGGTCTTGGTCTCGGCGTCGGTGTCCACGTCGATGTGCGAGGCGTCGATGCCCTTGGCCGCCAGGAGGGCGGTCTTGACTTCGAGCGTCTGCGTCTTGGCCGCGACATCGGACGCGACCTCCTTGGCGCCGCCTGCGATCTTGCTGCCGACTTCCTTCGTTTCCTGCTTGATTGCGCTGCCGAGGTCCTTGGCTTCCGCGCCGATCGTGGGTGTCGCGTCCTTGGTCTCCTCCTTGACCGCCTGGGCCCCCTCGCGGGCCTTCTCGGTGTTCTCGCGGGAGTCCTGCTTGACGCCTTCTGCCGTGTTTCCGCACGCAGACGTCAGCGCCAGCGCCAGCGTCAGCCCGAGCCCCAGCACGATGATGTGTCCCGTCCGTGTTCCTGCCATGCTACGCCTCCTCCGGCGGAGATTCCCGCCTGGTGATGTCGCGAACAGAATCAACGTAACAGGCCCGGGTCCGGCCGTCTGTGCAAGTCGGCACACTTGGGGCGGAGCGGTGCACGTGTTCAAGAATGGAGAGACTCTCTGTCGGGGTTCGCAATGCTCCGAGGCGGACCGGGCCGGGACGGTGGGTCCTCCTACTTTCCCGGGAGCAGCCGCTCGAGCGTCAGCCCGGCCGCGGTGCGCTGCTTGAACCCCTTCCAGTACGTATAGTCGGGCTTCTGGCGCCCGTCGCGTTCGACCGAGTAAACGCCGTCGCTTCCGCGAGGGACGAGATCCAGGAACGTCTGCAGGTCGGTCTCGCCCTTGAGGTGGATTGAGAGGAAGACGGTCGCGAAGTGCTGCAGGATGTTGTTGGATCGCACCGTGTCCCACACCCCGTCGGCGTAGTGCATGAACGGGAACAGTCTCAGCGCCTCGGAGTAGGGATAGGCCTCGGCCGGGGCGGGAATCGGCGCGCCGACGTTGTGCGACCCGTGCAGGAATGTCAGCAGGTAGCGATCCGCGTGCGTCGTGCCCAGGAACATCGCGCGCGTGCCCTTGTCGTACCCGACGACGTCGTCGGCGCTGCCGGCCACGAAGAGGATCGGCGTCGTGATGGCGTTCAGCCCGTCGGCGTCCCAGGCGCCTCCCGGCAATCCCCATGGCGCGATCGCGATCGCCGCCTTGATGCGGCGGTCCGCCTGCTTCGGGTACGCGGGATTCGACGCGGCGCGCTCGACGAGCAGCTTGTCGGGCGGCGCGCCCGGCGAAGTCACGCTTGCGTCCGTGAACCCCGAGCCGAGCACGTTGAGCAGACCGTAGCCGCCCATCGAATACCCGATGATCGCCGTGCGCGACACGTCGATGACGCCGCCGAGAAAACTGCCGGATCCTGCACGAGACAGCCGATCGAGTTCGTTCAGGACAAACAGCTGATCGTAGGGACGGTTGTAGAGTGTGCTCGCAAAGGCCTTCTGGTCGTCGTAGGTGCTGTCGGGGTGATCGATCGACGCGACCACAAATCCCTTCGACGCAAGGTTCTCGCCGAGATGACTGAGCAGGTAGCGGTTGCCTGGGTAGCCGTGCGAGATGATGATGAGCGGATACCCGCCTCCTGCCGCAATGGCGGGCGCCGCGTCGCGCACGGCCTTGCCGTACAGCGCAACGGCGCGCGACGGATCGCGTGAGGTCGTCCGGTACACACCGCCCGCGGACTGCCCCGCGGCGAGCACGGCCGGGTACCAGACCTCGATGGTCAGCGTACGATCGTACCGTGTGACGCTCCCGCCTTCTTTCGTATTCAGCACGTCAGCGCGATCGCGGTCGGTGGCGGTGATGGTGCGCACGCCGATGGGCATGCTGCCGTACGCCGCATGTTCGGGCGCCATCGGCGTGATGGCGTCGATCCGGTTCTGTTGCGCGAAGGCCTGTCCGGCCGCCGCCAGCACGACGACAATCGCGACCCACACCCGGCGAGCCATCCCCACCTCCACGCTGCGTGTCTGCTGCACGCGTCCAGCCGGAATCCGCCGAAGGTTCAACGCAGCCGCTGAAGTACGTCCGGCGGGATGACGCAGGAGACCGTCTTCGTCCTGCCGACCATCTCGAGCGTGACGCTGGCGGTGGGTGCCCACGCGGGGTAGTCGTAGGTGAACTGTCCGGTCGCGACCGAGCGAGCGACCGAGGGCACCGGCTTGCCGCCGCGCTTCACGACGAAATCCGTCAGGGCGTTCTTTGACCCTGGCGCCGGCGTCACGCCGATCGTCACGCGCGTCCGCTGGGCCGACTGGTAGCTGGGCTGCGGCGGCGGCAGCTTCTTCCGCACCGCCGTCCACACCTGATACGCGACCTCCTTGTAGGCCGAATAGAAAGCCAGCGTGAAGTCGTCGTTCTTGCACAGCCCGGTGTCCCAGAAGACGCACGGCGGATCGTCCCCACCCTGCTTCCCGCACTCG
>JAPKZP010000453.1 GCA_026393735.1 Acidobacteriota bacterium | reverse complement strand
TCGACGCCGCGAACGCGGTACGTGCCGCTCGACGGCGGGTCGAGACAGCCGACGATGTTCATGAGCGTCGACTTGCCCGACCCCGAGGCGCCCATGATGGCGACGAACTCACCACTCTGAATCGTCAGGCGGATCCCGGTGAGGACGGTGAGCGGCTCGCCGCCGGACGTGTACGTGCGGCTGACCTCCTGCAGGTCCAGCAGCGCCGGTGGCATCAGTAGCCTCGCCCGGCCGCCAGCGGGTTTCTCGTCGTGCCCGCGGCCGCGAGTGTCTTGATCACGACCAATTCGTGCTCCGCGAGGCCGCTGGTCACCTGCGCCGAGAGCTCGCTCTTGATGCCGATCGTGATCGCGCGCACGTCGAGGCGGCCATCCGGTTTCAGGACCTGGACCTTGATCGTCGAGCCCTGGATCGCGTTGCCCGTGACCGAGGTGGGTACCAGCAGCACCTGTTTCGCCGAGGCCAGGACGATGTAGACCTGCGCCGTCATCTGGATATTCAGCGCGCGGTCCGGGTTGGGAACGTCGAACAGCACGTCGTAGAACACCACGTTGTTGATGAGCTCGGGCGTCGGGAGGACCTGCCGGATCGTGCCGGTCCAGCGGCGGCGCTGCCCGAGGACCGTGAAGTAGACGTCCTGCCCCGGCGTGACGCGGACGATGTCGGCTTCCGAGACCTGGGCCCAGACCGTCATCGTGGTCAGGTCGGCGATGCGCAGGATCGTCGGGGCCTGCTGACTGGCGTTGAGCGTCTGTCCCTCCAGCATGCTGATGGACACGACGTCGCCGGCCATTGGTGCCGTGATCCTCGTATACCCGAGATTCGCGGTCGCCGTGCCGACCGCGGCTGTCGCCTGCTTCATCTGCGCGGAGAGCGACGCGAGGTCGGCGAAGGCCACATCGTAGTTGGCCCTGCTGATGTCCCGGTCGCTGGCGGAAATCATCTGTCTCGCGAACAACTGGTCGCTGCGGGACCGCTGCGCGGTCGCGAGCACCAGTTGCGCCTGCCGCACGGACCGCTGCGAGGTCATGCTCTCGAGCGTGGCGTTGGCCGACGTGAGCGCGGTCGCCGCCAGCACCGGATCGATCTCCGCCAGCAGCTGGTTCTCGTCGACCCGGTCGCCGCGCCTGACCTTCAGCGACTTGAGCTTGCCGGAGGTCTGGGCGCCGACATCGACGTACTTGACGGGCTGCAGGACACCCGCCGCCACGACGGAACTCTCGACGTCGCCGCGCTCGACGGCCGCCGTCGCGTACGTTGCCGGCGCCGGCCCAAACGCCCACTGATACCCGAATACGCCCGCCGCGACGAGGACGATGACGGCGAACAGCCACGCGCCTGCCTTCAGCAGGCGCGGTCGGAGTGTCAGGTGATGACTTCGCGGAGGCGTTGCCGGCTCAGCGAGAGCCGGCAACGAAGGCGCGGCGGCCGCAACGAGAAGTGTCGGTTCCATCATCTTGGTTCCTGCCGGCGGTCCTGTCACGGGCGCCGCGCCCGGAGATCACCGCTTCACGGACTTGCTGATCTGGTCTGCTGCGTCGCTGACCGCGTGACGTACGTTGCCCACGGCCTCCTGCACCTTGCCCTTGGCCTCGTCGACCTTGCCCTCGGTGTGCAGGTGCTTGTTGCCGGTCAGATCGCCGACCGCCTGCTTGACCCGCCCTTTGGCCTGCTCGAACTTCCCGTTGCGTTCGTCTTTGTTCAACATGTGTGATCTCCAGTCATGAGGTGTGTGTGTGAAACTCGTCGATGGCATCAGCGTACCAGCGCCGTGTACAGGTGTCTGTTCAAGTACGCACACGGCGGAACCGTACTCGGCAGCCCGAACCGTCTCCACGCCACAGCGACCGTCTACATTCCGCCGTCTCCGGCGTGCTCAATTGGACAGACGCCCCGCCGTCGTCGCAATCACCGCTCGGAGCCCGAGCCCGTTCGCAATCTCCCCGAGCCGGTCGAGATGAAGGTCACCTCGGTGCCGCGCGGCAGGTCGAGCCGGTCGCGTCCCTCGATCATGACCGTGCCCGCGCCGCCGCCTGCGCCGACCGCCGCGCCAATCGCGGCGCCCTTGCCGCCGTCGATGACCGCGCCGATGAGCGCGCCCAGTGCCGCGCCGATCGCGCCGCGCTCGATCGTCTTCTGCGTCTGGCTGTCCTGAGCGCCGATGGCGCCCTCGCGATCGACCCGGACGCGCTGGCCATCGGGCGTGCGCACGTCCTCGATCATCCCGTCGAAGTCATAGGCGCGCCCGTCGCGAAGGCGGATGCTCTCGAGGTTGAGCGTCATGCCGGCCCGGCCTGTCATGCGCCCGGACTCGGCGAAGCTGGAGACGAACCCCTGGATGACGGCGCCCTCGAAGCCCGACGGGCTGCGGGCCGTCATCGTGAAGCGATCGCCTTCACGCGCATTGACGGTGCTCAGCGCGTTGTCCAGCACGGCCACGAACCTGGTGCCGTTCTCCACCACAACCCCGCCGCGCACCGGCAGTGTGCCGTAGGGAGCCCGACTGCTCCCGCCCTCGATGTCCCACCTGGGCTGGTCCGAGGTCCGCCGGTACACGCTCCGGACCGTCACCGGCCGAGCGAGACTCTCATCATCGATCGTGAGTGCCATCTGCAGGCCCCCGCCGTTCCCCGTCGGTTCATAAGTCGCGGTATACGCGCTGCCCCGATGGCCGGTAGTCGCCACGACCAATCGATCCCCCGTCAGCGTGGCGCGGGTGGTCATGGTCCGGTTTGTAGCCCACTGCTCTTGGCGGTCGCTGCCGTTCGCGTCAATGGTCACGCGCGGGCCCCGCGTGGACGCCATCGTCACGCTGGAATTGCGACGCTCGATCGCGATCTGGTCTGGCGCCTCGAGCCGCCCCAGGAGGCTCTGATACGTCCGCTGCTGCTGTCCGGGCGGCACGGTACGAACGGCGAGTTCAGCCGCGCGCCGGGGGTCGTCGCTGCGGACAGCGTCCAGCTGGTACGTGCCCGTGAGGCGGTCGGTGATTCTGATGGCGGGCCACCCGGTCGTGTAGCCCGGGGGATTCCAGTTCCACGCGACGTTGAACCCGCGGGCGAGCACATCGAGGTCGCCGCTGAGTCTCAACCACTGCTGTTCCGCCTGCGGGCTCCAC
Organism: Acidobacteriota bacterium; assembly: GCA_026393735.1. Classification (GTDB taxonomy): domain Bacteria; phylum Acidobacteriota; class Vicinamibacteria; order Vicinamibacterales; family JAKQTR01; genus JAKQTR01. The sequence goes on along the minus strand of JAPKZP010000453.1, from coordinate 2,536 downwards.
TCGTAACGCTGCATGACACTGTCGATGCTGGTCCCGCGTCGGAGCACGTCCTCGACGTCGGGCACGCCCACCTGGCGGCGGTTCGCGAGGTCGCGCAACCGGCGAGTGGCCTGCAGGAAGTCGGTGACGGACTGGTTGACGTCGGCGTTCCAGCGCTGGTCACCAATCCGGCTGCGATTGACGGACTGGCCGAGGCTTGAGCGCAAGGTGTTCGCCTCGCTGTCGATGCGATTGGCCAGGTCCCGCAACTGCTGGTCGTTCATGCGACCGGTGTCGCCCCGCTGAGGCGCGGCGGACAGACCGGCGGCGGCAAGGCCGAGGCCGACTGTGGCGGCAACTGCGAACACAACCGTGCGTGTCATTCCCGTCATGTGCGTTCTCCTCTATCTACGAAACCACCGACCGGACAATCCGGCCATCGGCCTGAGACTAGCAGTCTGGTTCTTCCGCGTCTGTGCAAGACCGCACAGTCGGCAGACCCGCGCGGCGCGTCCTCCCGTTCGCCGCGGCGTCGAAGGGGAAGACGCTGGTGTGCTCAACTGCACAGACGTCCGCCGAGCGATGCTCTACGCTGTTCTCCAGGAGTCGCGGGTCGGCTCTGTCCGGGTGATCGAGGCAGAGGCGTGTGGTCGTCGGCGCGCCGGGGCGCGTGTCCCGGATGCGCCAGCCACCGATGCGGACTATGTAAAGAGGTGCGCCATGAGAGTCAACGTCGTGAATCGGATGATCGTCGCGGTTGGCATCAGTGCGGCGGCACTGGTTGGGATGAGTCTGACGGTGGGCGCACAGTCGTCGTCGCCGCCGGATCAGCAGCAGCAGGACAAGAAGGACAAGAAGCCGCAGAAGGCCAACGCGGCGCAGGGCAAGTCGCAGTATCCGCCGCCGGGACAGCAGAAGCGCCTGACCCAGCAGGAGCAGGACGCCCGGATCCAGCAGCAGGAACAGCGGACGGTGCAGTACCGCCAGCACCTGGACGAGCAGCAGCGCGTGGCGCAGCAGCAGTACGCGCAACTGCAGAAGCAGAACCGCAGGGCGCAGGTCACGTTCCAGCAACAGTACGTGGCGGCCCTGCAACAGCAGCAGGCGCGGATCCAGAGCCAGGCTCGGTATGACTACGGCGGCGATCCGTACTTCTACACACCCTCCACCTATCGCTACGCGCGTGCAGGCCGCTACTACGAGACCAATCAGTACGGTGCCGACCTGCTCCGGCAGGCCGTGAACGACGGCTACGACCAGGGCGTGCGCGCCGGGCAGGCCGACCGGCAGGATCACTGGGCGTCCAACTACCAGAGTTCCTACGCCTATCAGGATGCGAACTACGGGTACGGCGGGTTCTACGTCGATCGGGCCGACTACAACGCCTATTTCCGCGAGGGCTTCCGGCGCGGCTATCAGGATGGGTACAACAGCCGCTACGTGTCCGGCAACTACGCCAATGGAAAGGGCACGATGCTGGGCGCCATCCTGGCGACCATCATCAGTTTCCAGTCGATCAACCAATAGCGCGTCGGAGCCGGCACCATGCGCATTTCCTCCCCTGCGCTCGTCCCGCCCTTCACCCCGTCCCTCACCCCGGCCGGCGCACCCGGGGCGCCCGACGCCCGCCAACTGTTGGACATCGCGCGTGCCGACGTCGAGACCGTCCTGAAGGAACTGGGATCGCGGCTGGACGGGCTGAGCCCGGCGGACGCGGAATCCCGCGTGACGCAGTTCGGGACGAACGAGATCGCCCGAGAGCAGCGCATGTCGGCCGTGATGCGTCTGCTGAGCAACATCAAGAACCCGCTGGTTCTGCTGCTCCTGGCGCTGGGCGTGCTGTCGTTCCTGACCGGCGACCTGCGCGCCACCGTCGTGATCGTCGTCATGGTGGTACTGGGTGTCGTGCTGCGCTTCTTCCAGGAGATGCGGGCCGACAACGCCGCCGCCGCGCTCAAGGCGATGGTCAGCAACACGGCGACGATCGTGCGAGGCGGAAAGGACGAGGAAGCCCCCCTCAAGACGCTCGTGCCCGGCGACATCGTCCGGTTGGCGGCCGGCGACATCGTGATCGAGCTCGATCGCGCGAAGGCCCCGATCACCGTCGAGAACTTCGCCGGCATGTCGGTGCTGTCGTTCGTTCCGCCGGCGGGTTGGAGCGACTCCGAGCTGTACATCGGGACCTCGAGCGGGTTCACGCCGGGCGCGAGTAACCTGTACGAGCGGTGCCGAACGTCTCGGTTCATCGTCAGGAAGGCGGCGGGCACCTACTACGCCCGCATCGTCATCCGCGACCAGTACGGGAACCAGAGTCGCCCGAGCGCCCCGTGGACAATCGATCCGACGTAGGGCTCGCGCCTCCCGCCCCGCCGCGCAAGTCGACACGGGCCCGACCGGTGGGGTGCTGTGTCGTCAAGGAGATCCTCATGCCCTCTCGCCTCGCGGTCCTCTGCGTATTCGTCTTCTCGTGCCTCCTGATCGGGAGCGTCGCCCTCGGCGGCTCCGACTCGCGCAACAACCTGGTCGTGGTAGGGATTCCGACTCGGGACGGCGGACC
>JAPKZP010000264.1 GCA_026393735.1 Acidobacteriota bacterium | reverse complement strand
CATCCCCCGAGGTCGTCACCACACCCGTCCGCGCGGAAGAGATCCTCCGGGACCTCTTTTCGAAGCAATAACCCGCCAGCCCGCCTTCAGCCCGGACAGATCCGCCTTTCCCTAAACACCGCAGCTCGCTTCTGTCGGTTGCGGAGCAGGCCTTGAGGCCTGCTTGACACCCGAAGCCCGCAGGGCTGAAGCCCTGAGCCACACGAGCCCCGCCCAGGGGCTCACTTTGGGCCGATGAAGGGTATCATCCGCATATGGCAGACGAAGCACCGAAGAGCGCCTACGAACTGGCGATGGAACGGCTCCGCAAGAAAGACGCCGACGCCGGCGTCGAGAACACGCCCCTGACGGACAAGCAGCGCGCCGAGATCGCCGAGGTGCGGAACTTCTACGAGGCCAAGATGGCCGAGCGCGAGGTGCTGCACCACTCGACGCTGCGCCGCACGGTCGAGGCCGAGGCGCGGACGGTCATCGAACAGGAATACCGGCGCGACCGCGAACGCTTCGTGTCGGACCGCGATTCGAAGATCGAGCGCATCCGGCGTGACACGGCCTGACGCGCGCGAGGCTCCGACCATGCTGGACGCGTTCTTCTCGATCAGCGGGCGCGGCTCCACGCTGCGCCGCGAGGTGCTGGGCGGCATCACCACCTTCGTCACGATGGCCTACATCGTCGTGGTGAACCCGGCCATCCTGAGCGCCGCGGGCATTCCTGTCGGCCCGAGCACGGTCGCGACGATCCTGACGGCGGCGTTCGGATCGCTGCTGATGGGGCTCTATGCGAACCGGCCGATTGCCGTGGCGCCGTACATGGGCGAGAACGCGTTCATCGCGTTTGGCCTGGTTGCGCTTGGCGCCACGTGGGAGCAGCGGCTGGGGTCCGTGTTCGTGGCCGGCGTGGTGTTCCTGCTGCTGACGATCTTCCAGGTGCGAGCGAAGCTTGCCAACGCGATTTCGCCGAGCATGAAGTACAGCTTCGCCGTGGGCATCGGGCTGTTTCTCGCGTACATCGGGCTCTACGAGACGGGCATCGTGACGAGCGGCGCGGCGGGCATGCCGGCGGCGGCCCTGATGGGCCCTGGGGAGGCGCTGCTGCGGGCGCCAGACGTGCCGGTCAAGATCGGCGCGTTCCACGATCCACACGTGCTGCTGGCGATTGGCGGATTTCTGCTGATCGTGGTGCTGATGATGCGCAAGGTGCCGGGCGCCATTCTCGTCGGCATGGGCGCGACGGCGGTTGCCGGCTACGCCGATGCCCTTCACGGGCGACTACTCCCTGGCGCCGATCGCAATGAAGTTCGATGTCGCCGGCGTGCTGCGGTTGAGCTTCCTGCCGGTCCTGCTGACGCTCGTCCTGATGTCGTTCCTCGACACGCTCGGCACGCTCGTGGGCGTCGGCGCGGCGGGGAACATGCTCGACGAGCACGGGAACTTCCCGCAGGTCGAGCGGCCGATGATGGTGGACGCCCTGTCGTGCATCTTCGCGTCGATGGTGGGCACCTCGACGAGCGGCGCCTACATCGAGTCGGCCACGGGGATTCGCGAAGGCGCGCGCACGGGCGTCGCGGCGATCGTGACGGCGCTGCTCTTCATCGCGACGCTGTTCTTCCTCCCGCTCGTCGGTCCGCTCCAGCAGTCCCGCTACGCGTACGGCCCCGCGCTGGTCGCCGTCGGCATGCTGATGGTGGGATCGATGCGGAAGATCGACTTCGACGATCTGACCGAGGCGGTGCCGGCGTTCGCGTGCATCACGCTGATGGTGTTCACGTACAACATCGCGAACGGCCTCACGGCCGGCCTCGTGCTCTCCCCGATCGTCAAGATCGTGGGCGGGCGGGCCCGGGAACTGAACTGGGGCAGCATCGTGCTCGCGGTGCTCTGCCTGACGTACTTCCTCTTCGGCTTGCCGCACTGACATGCCGAACGGTCGAACCTCCGAGAAGGCACCAGCCGCCCATGCCTGATCGATGGGAATGGACGACGGTCGCCGGCGTGATGATCGCGCTGGCCGTGGCGACCACGTATCCGCTGGCCGTGACGGCTACCTCTGCGCTCCCGGGGGACCTGGGCGACCCGCTCTTCAACACCTTCATCCTCGCGTGGGACGCCGACCGGATCCGCCACGGCCTCAGCGGCCTCTGGAACGCGCCGTTCTTCTTCCCGCGGACCGACACGCTGGCGCTCTCGGAGCATCTCCTCGGACTGGCGATCTTCACGGCTGCGCTGCAGTGGCTCAGCGGCAATCCCGTCCTCGTCTACAACGTGGCCTATCTGGGATCGATCGTGCTCGCCGGCGTCGGGATGTACCTGCTGACGCGATCGCTGTGGGGCCGCCGCGATGCCGCGTGGATCGGGGCGCTCGCGTTTGCCTTTGCGCCCCACCGCGTCATGTACATCCCGCATCTGCAGGTGCTCTTGTCGGGATGGATGCCGATCAGCCTGTGGGGCCTGCATTGCTATTTCGCCACGGGGTCACGCCGTGCGCTGGCGGTGTTCGCGGCGGCGTTCGCGTTGCTGGCGCTGTCGAACGGTTACTTCCTGTTCTTCTTCGCGGTGCCGGTGGGCGCGATTGTCGTGGCGGAAGTCGGCCGGCGCGTTGCCGGCGGCGAGTCCGGGCGCGGCTCGCTTGGCTCGCCCGGCGTTCGCTGGACTCGCCTCCTGACCGACCTGAGCGTGGCCGCCGTCGGGATCCTGCTGGTGATTGCGCCCGTCGCTGCGGCGTACCTGCGCGTCAGGGCGCCGGGCGCCAATCGTGACCTTGGCGAGATGAACGCCTTCAGCGCCTCGCTGGGCGACTGCTGGCACCGGCCGGTGTCAGGGCGCCGGGCGCCAATCGTGACCTTGGCGAGATGAACGCCTTCAGCGCCTCGCTGGGCGACTACTGGCACCGGCCGGTGGACCTCGTGGCGTGGACGACGATCCTGCCGGTCGGGGAAGGGGAGCGGATGCTGTTCCCCGGCGTGCTGACGGTCGCGATCGCGGCGTTGGCCATCGCGTCATTGAATCCGAACTCGTGGAGCGCCCGTCTGCCCAGGCCGAAGACGTGGGCGTGGCACGTGGGGCTCTACGCGGGCGTCCTCGCCCTCGCGGTGTGGTGCACATTCGGGCCGGGCGTGGTTGGCCCTTATCGCGTCATGCTGCGGATCCTGCCGGGAATGGATGGTCTCCGCGTCCCCGCACGATTCATCGTTGTCGTGTCGATGGCGCTGGCGGTGCTCGCAGCCGGTGGCGCCGCGTGGCTGCTGACGCGTCTCACGCCGCGCGTGGCCGCGAGTGTAGCCCTTGTTCTGTGCGCCGCGCTGGTCGTCGAAGGTTACGGCGGCCGCCTCACGATGTGCGCCTTCTCGCCCGCGCAGCAGCCGCGGCAGGCGCTCAACGCCTGGTTGCGCGCGAGTCCGCCGGGAGCGGTCGTCGAGCTTCCCATCTCGGGGCCGGAGCTGGCGCCGTTCACGCTCGAGTACCAGCTCAGCACGCTCGCCCACGGCCATCCCATCGTGAACGGCTACAGCGGGTACGGGTACGGACTGCAGGACTTCCTCGGTGGCCCCGCCTCGCCCCTGGCCTACACGGACGAACTGCCGCACACGCTGCGAGGACTCCGGCAGCTCGGGGTTCGGTACGTGGTCGTGCACCCGTCGAGATTCGAGAAGCGGCCGGGGTTCAGGTGGACCGACGCCGGCCCGGTCGTCGAGGCCATCGACCGCGCGGCCGATCAGGTCGAGGAACGGCGCACGCTTGGCGAAGCGATCGCCTGGCGCCTCGCCGACATCCGGGTGCCGCCCGTGTTCGACGAAGGCGCGTGGAAGAAGATCGAATCGGGGAGCCTGACCGTCTCGGCGTCGGCCATGCCGGACCGCGTCAAGTACGCCACGGACGGCGACGTGCTGACGCGGTGGTTTTCGAACGCGCCTCAGCGCGGCACCGAGTGGGTCCGGATTGCCTTCGACGGCGAGAAGGACCTCGCGGCCCTTCGCATCCAGGCGTCGCGCGAACGGACGGGCGACTACCCGCGGTGGCTGCTCGTGGAGTCGGAATCGGAAGACGGATCGAAGACGACGATGTTCGACGATTCTGTCGTGGCGCAACTCATCGTGGGCATGGTCCGCGACGGGCGAACGTCGCCCATCGTCATCCCGCTGCCCCCGAATCGCACGCGCGTCTTATGGTTGCATCAGCGCGGCCACACGCGCACGTGGCACGGGTCGGTGCCCGAGTTGACGTTCTGGGAACGGACACCGGCAGCGAGGTGACGACGCGGGCAAGGACGGGGCCTTGCCCCTACGGAG
>JAPKZP010000427.1 GCA_026393735.1 Acidobacteriota bacterium | reverse complement strand
ATCGGATCGGGGACCGCCGGCAGGCGCTCTCCCGCGGGCAGCGCCGCGCCGAGCATCTCGCGCAGCATCGCGTACTTGGGTGTCGCACGCCCCTGCTCGTCGATGGGCGCGTCGTAGTCGTAACTCGTGACGTCGGGTTCGAATCCTTTGCCGCCCGAGTTGGCGCCGGCGGTGAAGCCGAAGTTGGTGCCGCCGTGCACGACGTAGAAGTTGAACGACTTCTTGTGTGCCAGAAGGAACGTGACTTCCTTCAGCAGTTCATCCGTCTTCGGACGCGCCCACGCTTCTCCCCAGTGGGTGAGCCAGCCAGGGTAGGTTTCCGACGAGAAGATGGGGACGCCCGGCGCGATCGTTCGCGCCAGTGCCCAGTGCTTTTCATCGGAGCCGGAGTCGAGTCCGATGGCGCCGCCTTTCACGTGGCCGGCCTCCAGCATGTAGGACGTCGGTCCGTCGGCGGAGAAGAACGGCACGTCGACGCCGGTCTTGAGCCACACCTCCCTGAGGCGGGCCATGTACGCACGGTCGTTTCCGTAGCTGCCGTACTCGTTCTCCACCTGCACCATCACAACGGGGCCGCCGCGTGTCACGAGCAAGGGACGAACGATCGCGGCCAACCGCTGGATGTAGCGCTCTGCGGCTTGCATGTAGTGCGGGTTGAGGCACCGGATCTCGAGATCGGGCACGCGCAGCAGGTAGGGAGGAATGCCTCCGAAGTCCCACTCGGCACAGACGTAGGGACCGGGCCGCAGCAGCACCCACATGCCTTCGGCCTGCACCAGCCGGAGAAACCGGGCGATGTCGTGATTCCCGGTCGTGAAGTCGAAGACGCCTTCGGCCGGCTCGTGGTAGTTCCAGAACAAGTACGCGGCAATCGTGTTGCAGCCCATGGCCTTTGCCATCCGGATGCGATGCGCCCAGTACTCCACGGGCACGCGCGCAGGATGGATTTCGCAGCCAATCACCTGGTACACACGCCCGTCGAGCAGGAAGTCGTCGGTGCCGAGCGTGAAGGTGTGGCGAGGAGGCTGCCCGGGCGGGACGGCCTGCCCCCTTGGTGAGGCCGCGAGCATCGCGATCATGGCGACGAGCATGGTCGAGACAGCGACGAACCGTTTCATGCCCCCTCCTGGCGACACATGACGTGTGCCCTGCTCTGCAGCCCCTGTCGAGGCGAACCACTGGGTCTCTCGCGTGGCGTGCCTCATGCGTACTGCCCCGCGACCCAGCCCGATGACCAGGCCCACTGAAAGTTGTACCCGCCAAGCCAGCCGGTCACGTCCACGACTTCGCCGACGAAGAACAGCCCGGGCACGCCGGCCGCCGCCCACGCGTTGATGGCGGACGCGATGGTGCGCCGCTCGCCGTCGGTCAACTGGTTCAGGGGTTTCTGCCAGCCGTGGAGTGCGCACCATTCGTGCGCGAAGCGGCGCGGGAGCGTCTCCGCGAGCGCGTTGGGCAGCGTGAGTCGGCTCTCGCGCCTTTGGTGCAGCCACCCTCCCGCGTCGATGCCGGGCAGCAGGTCGAGCGTGATCGGGCCGCGCGGCCGGCCGGCCTGGGTCCGGAACTGCCAGTAGCTGGAGATCTGGAGCACGGCCGGTCCCGAGAGACCCCGGTGCGTGACGAGCACGTGTTCGGTGAACCCCGCGCGAGGACCGCCCGCGCATGACGTGACGGCATTGAAGGCCACGCCGGCGAGAGGATTCATGGCCGACAGATCGTCCGGCTGGAGCGCCAGCGGCACCAGGGCGGGCTCGGGCGTCACGATCGGCAGTCCGAACTGCGACGCGACCTGGTAGCCGAAGGGTGTCGCGCCCAACAGGGGGACGGCAAGTCCTCCAGTGGCGATCACGACCGAGCCACAGCGGTACGTGCCGGAACCCGTCGCGACCGAGAACCGCGCAGGCGAGCCGCCGGCAGTCGCGGTGACGGCCTCAATGCGGTCGACGACGCACGGATGCTCCCACCGCACGCCGCCGTCGTCGCATTCGCGGCGGAGCAGGTCGACGATGTCCTGCGCGGAGTCGTCGCAGAAGAGCTGCCCGTGCTCGCGCTCGTGGTACGGGATGGCGTGGCGTTCCGCCAGCGCGATGAAGTCCCGGGGCGCGAAGCGGGCAAGCGCCGATCGGCAGAAATGACGGTTGTGAGAGAGGTAGTTGTCCGCCGCGACGTGGCGATTCGAGAAGTTGCAGCGACCGCCGCCCGAGACGCGGATCCGATCCCCTATCGTCGGCCAATGATCGATCAGCAGGACTCGACGGCCGCGCTTTCCCGCCTGTGCGGCGCACATCATGCCGGCGGCCCCGGCTCCGATGACGATGACGTCGACATCCATATCGGACAACGGAGTCAGAGCACTGGGGTCAGACTCCGCTGCAATCTCGGCAAGAGCGCTGGCATGCCGGTGGGCGGGGGAGCCCCCGACCCGCGAGATGGTAGCACGCGGGCGGCCGCGGGCGGCCGCTCCTTGTCACTGCGGACGGCTTGGCGTATTCTCGAAGAACTACCAGATACGCCAGACGAGCAGCGTTTCCGCACGTGGAGAGCCCCTATGGATCAGGCGACGGCGCCAGCCGACCAGCCCGCATCGAACGACATCTACGCGAACCCGCCTGACCCTGACGTGCTCGAGCTCGAGCCCATCCATCCAGGGATTGGGGACGCGGCCTACGTGGCCCGCCGCCACGAGCTCTTTGCGCTGTGCCGGCAATACCGACTGGGCAGCCTCGGCCCCCCGATCGTCGACTACAACGCGGAAGAAGAGCGGATCTGGCGCGAGGTGTCGCCGAAGCTCGATGAACTGCACGTCCGCCACGCCAGCCGGATCTACCTCGATGCCAAGCGGGAACTGGGCATCAGCGAGGTCGCCATTCCGCAACTGCGGCACCTCAGCGGGCATCTCACGGGGCGAACGGGCATGCATCTGGTGCCGGCCGAGGGACCGATCGCCTACCGGATCTTCTACGCGTATATCGCCGACGGCGGGTTCCCGTGCACGCAGTTCATCCGCCACGGCTCGAAGCCGGAGTACACGCCGGAACCCGACATGATCCACGACTGCCTCGGCCACGTGCCGCCGCTCCTGAACGACGACTACGCCGCGCTCCTGCGGATGATCGGCCGGGCGGCGGTGCGGGCGCGTTCCGGCGACCACGTGCTGGCGCTGAAGCGCCTCAGCTGGTTCTCGATCGAATTCGGCTTGATCGAGGAGGCGGACGAGGCCCGTGTCTTCGGGGCGGGCATCCTCTCTTCGATGAGCGAAATCCCGTACTCGCTGTCCCCGGGCGTCGAGCGGCGTCCGTTCGTGACCGACGAGGTCATCGAGACCGACTACGACTGGACGAAGATGCAGGAACTGCTCTTCGTCATCCCTTCGTTCGGCTTTCTGCGGCAGGAAGTGGAACGCCTCGTCCAGCGCATGGGAATCGACGTCAGCTAGCCGCGCCGAATTGGGGCTATGCTGTTGGCGTGCGCGCCTGCCGAGTCCCGTCGTCTGCAATCGCGATGGTTGTTGCGGCGACGGTGGTGTGCGCGGGCGCGTGGCCACGGCAGCTGGCGGACCGCCCAGCGAACGCTCCAACTCTCGTGATCGACCTCTTCGCCCTCGATCGGGAGGGCAGGCCCGAACGCGCACTGATACCGGGTGACCTCACCGTGACCATTGACGGCCGGCCGTGCCGTGTCGTCTCGGTTCGTCCAGTGGTCACGGGCCTCGGAGCCTCGGCCTCGCGGACTGCGAGCGTGGATGCCATCCCGCCGGGCGCGCTGGCCGAGCCTTCCAGACTGGTTCTCGTGGCCGTGGACGAGAGCACGGTCTTCAGGGGACGCGAGGCGGCGCTGCGCGACGTGGTCGCACGAACGCTGGATCGGTTGGGAGGGGCCGACCGCATCGCTGTCGCCACGCTCCCCATTGTTCGATCGAGGATTGAGCTGTCGACGGACCGCAGCCAGGCCCGCGCGGCCATCGACGCCGTGGTGGGGCGGGCGGCCCGGCCGGAGATGGCGGCGACCGCGGGACAAGACAGGCCTTCGGACGAACTGTCGCGGTCGATCGACGACACGCGAGGCACGTCGGAAGCCCAGACGACTCAAGAACGACAAGCCAGCTTCGCCGCTGGCGTCGAGCAGAACACGATCGACGCAGCGACGGTCGCAGGGAACTTGACGACGCCGCTGGAGGCGATGGTCCGGCTGCTGGCCGGGTTGCGCGGCGCGGCCGGACCGAAAGCGCTGATCCTGTTTGTTGGCGACGCCTGGAGTTCAGATCCTCGCATGGCGGGGCAGACCTACGATCCCCGGCCAGAGATCCCGGGCGTGATTCTGGAAGCCGGGCTCGCGCGCGCCGTTGTGCACGTCGTCTTGAGCGGAGGCGCCGCGAAAGACGGCGTGCACCGTGACGTGGAGACGATGGCGGCGGCGACCGGGGGCACGGCGAGCCGCTGGAACGGCAAGTCGTCGAGTCTCGACCGTCTGGCGTCGGCGATGTCGGCGCGGTACTTGACCGAGTTGGCCGCCGACGGGATCGATATGGCGGCGCCGCATACCGTCGCGGCCACGTGTGGCCGACCGGGCGTGGCGCTCCTCGTGCCCTCGAAGTGGACGCGCCGGCCCGACCGCGACGCGGAGGCGAAGGCCGCGGGCCCCAATTCGTCGCTGCCGATCGGGACGCCGCAGGCGACGACGCCTGCGGTAGCGGGCTCGAGGGATGGCGATCCGCCGGACGCCGAACTGCGCCTACTCGTGGCGCGGATGGTCGAGTATGTGGCCGGCTACGTGAAGGACTTCTCGAACGTCGTCGCCGAGGAGGACTACTACCAGCGCGTGTACGGGTCGGCATTGCAGGCATCGCCGCGTGCGCAAT
>JAPKZP010000178.1 GCA_026393735.1 Acidobacteriota bacterium | reverse complement strand
GGGTCCGTGGACGCGGCGCGCGCCAACCTGGACGCCTTCAACGCCATGTGTCTCGCGCACGGCGTGGACGACCATGCCCTGTTCGTGTTCTCACCGGAGCCCGGGCCGGACGGCGCCACCGTGTACAGCCGGATGTTCGCGCCCGGCCTGGGCGTCGCGGAGGATCCGGCCACGGGCTCGGCGAGCGGCCCGCTCGGGTGCTACCTGGTTCGCCACGGTGTGGTGGCCGCGTCGGACGCAGGGCGCATGCGCAGCCATCAGGGCGTGAGAATGGGACGCCCGAGCGTGATCCACATTGCGATTGGCGTGGACGGAGGCGAGATCACGAAGGTGCAGGTCGGCGGCCAGGCCGTGCTTGTCGGCGAGGGGAATCTGACCCTCTAGCGCGGGTCCCGATACCCACACGGCGCGGGGCTTCAGCCCTGCGTGCGCCCGGGTGTCAAGCAGGCCTACAGGCCTGCTCCACAACCGACACAAGAGAACTCTGCGGCTAGCGGACCGGGCGTTCTCACAGTCGCGCAAAATCGACCGTGGGTGAATTTGACTGATAGTAAAATCACCTGCGTTGCTGGACAATCGTCTGTGACCATGCACACCATCCTGACCGACCTCGACCTGCACCTGTTCGGCGAGGGCAACCACTACCGGATCTACGAGAAGCTGGGCGCCCACGCCGCGACCATCGACGGCGTGACCGGCGTGCACTTCGCCGTCTGGGCGCCGAATGCCGATCGCGTGAGCGTGGTGGGCGACTTCAACCAGTGGGACGGCGACGCCCACGTGATGCAGCCGCTCGCGTCGTCGGGCGTGTGGGCGATCTTCATCCCGGGCCTGGGGAACGGTGAGAAGTACAAGTACGAGGTCCGTGCGAAAAACGGCCTGCTGGTGTTGAAGGCCGATCCGTACGCAACGCGCTTCGAGGTGCCGCCCCGCTCGGCCAGCATCGCGTGGGACGTGTCGGGCTTCGCCTGGAGCGATGAGGCCTGGATGGCGGCGCGCGCGGCGAACGGGCACCTGATCGACAAGCCGATGTCGATCTACGAGGTTCACCTCGGATCGTGGCGGCGCGGTCTCGACAACGGGCAGCTGTCCTATCGCGAACTGGCCGAGCAGCTCGTGGCCTACGTCACGGAGATGGGCTTCACGCACGTCGAGCTGCTGCCTGTGATGGAACACCCGTTTGCCGGGTCGTGGGGCTACCAGGTGACCGGGTTCTTCGCGCCCACGAGCCGCTTTGGACCGCCCGAGGACTTCAAGTTCCTCGTCGACTCGTGCTACCGCGCGGGCATCGGCGTGCTCCTCGACTGGGTGCCCGGCCATTTTCCCAAGGACAGCTACGGCCTGATTCGGTTCGACGGCACGGCGCTCTACGAGCACAACGACCCGCGCATGGGCGAGCACCAGGAATGGGGCACGCTGGTCTTCAACTACGGCCGGCACGAAGTGGCCAACTTCCTGCTGTCGAATGCGCTCTTCTGGCTCGAGGAGTACCACATCGACGGCCTGCGCGTGGACGCCGTGGCGTCGATGCTCTACCTCGACTACTCGCGCAAGAGCGGCGAGTGGGTCCCCAACCGGTTTGGCGGCCGCGAGAACCTCGAGGCGATCGAGTTCCTGCGGCACCTGAACATTGTCGTGCACGAGAAACACCCCGGCGCGCTGATGATTGCCGAGGAGACCACCGCCTGGCCGGCGGTGAGCCGGCCCATCTACACCGGGGGCCTGGGTTTCACCTTCAAGTGGAACATGGGCTGGATGCACGACATGCTGCGGTACATCTCGAAGGACCCCGTGTACCGCAAGTGGCAGCACAACGACATCACGTTCTCGATGCTCTACGCCTACACCGAGAACTTCGTGCTGCCGTTCTCCCACGACGAGATGGTCCACGGCAAGGGATCGATGCTCGGCAAGATGCCCGGCGACCAGTGGCAGAAGCTGGCGAACCTCCGGGCGCTCTACGGGTACATGTTCGGCCACCCCGGCAAGAAGCTCCTGTTCATGGGCGGCGAGTTCGCGCAGTCGCGCGAGTGGAACCACGACGTCAGCCTCGACTGGCATCTGGTCGAGTATCCCGCCCATCTGGGGGTGCAGCGCCTCGTCGCGGACCTCAACCGGCTCTACGCCCGCGAGCGATCGCTCCACGAAGTGGATGTGCGCCAGGAGGGGTTCAGCTGGATCGACTGCAACGACTACGAAAGCTCTGTCGTGTCGTTCATCCGCCGATCCACGGATCCAGCCGACTTCACGGTCTTCGTCCTGAACTTCACGCCCGTCGTGCGGCGCGACTACCGGCTCGGCGTGCCCGAGTCAGGCCGCTACCGGGAGCTCCTCAACACGGACGCCGAGGCGTACGGCGGCTCGAATGCAGGCAACGCGGGAGCCGTCGGATCCGAAGACATCCAGACGCACGGGTACGAGCACTCCCTCAGCGTGACGCTCCCGCCGCTCGGATGCCTCGTCCTCAAGCTGGATCGGACGCGGGGCTAACGCCGGGACGGGCGGCCGGCCAGGAGGCCCGGGTTCCGCATCAACGAGCCGGGCCCGAAGTAGAGACCCCGTCCGCGAGCGCGGCTTCGATCGTTTCCATGACCCGGGGCCAGCGGTACTCCCGCTCGACGTAGGCAAGGCCCTGGGCGCCCAGCCGCCGCGCGATGTCGCGGTGCGCTGACAGGTAGCGGACGGCCCCGCCGAACTCGGCGGG
>JAPKZP010000555.1 GCA_026393735.1 Acidobacteriota bacterium | reverse complement strand
GTCGTCCTTGTTCCACTTGGTTTCGATCTGCTGCCACGTCTTCCGCCAGTCATCGGGATTCGCACGCGACCACTCGAGCACGTCGCGGATGACGGCTGCGTACCCGCTTCCCGGCGGCAGGCTGGCCAGCGCCTGCTCGACGACCCGCCGCGGGTCGTTCTCGAAGTAGCCTGCGGAGTACAGGCCGGCAACGAACATTCCCCCATAGAGGCCATCGCCATAGTTCATGACGCGGCCGACACGGTCGCTGAACCTGTTCGCCGCCTGGGGAAGGCCTGGCGTCATCAGCCCGATGAAGTCGGCCTCGATCTGGAAGTCGATGTCGTTCGCGTGGATGTTGTACTTCGGGTCGCCGCTCATCCCGCCAGGCACGCCGCGATTAAGCAGGCGGCGGGCCGCCGCGTTGGCGTGCCACAGCATGTATTGACTGGACTTGAAGGCTTCGCCGTAGTCCTGCGTGGTGGCCTCCAGCCCCAGACGCTGGATGACCTCCATGAACGTCATCTCGACGTAGAGGTCGTCCTGATCGAGCGCCCGCTCCACGAGATCCGGCGACCACGCCGGCAGCGGGCCTTCCAGGATCTTGCCCATCGCCTTGAACTCTGTCTCCTGTCCGTACGAGACTCCGATCATCTGACCGGCCCATCCCCCCCGGACCTTGTCCTCGAGGGCCGCGCGCGTGAGATGGCGCTCACCGCCGGCCGGCGGCGCTCCTCCCTGCGGCGCCGCCTGTGGCGCCCCCTGCAGCGCCGCCCCGATGGCCACCAGCACGCCGAGCATTACGCCGAACGCGGTCCTTCGGTTCATCGCTCCCCCGATTCCTGGATCACTCCAACATACGACTCGCGAACGAGCGCGTCGATCTCCGTCCGCCGCGGCGCCGACGGCTGGGCGCCTCGCCGGGTGACCGAGATGGCAGCGGCGGCGTTGGCGAAACGGACCGCGTCGTACACGGTCATCCCCTCGGTCAGCGCCGCCGCGAGAGCGCCGTTGAAGACATCGCCGGCTCCCGTGGTATCGACAGCCTCTACGGAGAATGCCGGCACCATCAGGCTGCCGGCCTCGTCCTGCACGTACACGCCCTTTGCGCCCAGCGTCAGAAACACCCGCCGCACTCCGAGGCCGCGCAGCGCCCGCGCGGCCTCTGCGGCGGTGCCCTCGTCGGTCACCGCGATCCCCGTCAGCCGCTCCGCTTCCGTCTCGTTCGGCGTCAGCATGGCAATCTGCCGGAGCAGGTCCGCGTCGAGCGGCTGGGCCGGAGCCGGATTCAGAATCACGGGAACCCCGTGTGCTGCCGCGATCCGCGCCGCTGCTGCCACCGCCGGCAGCGGGATTTCCAGTTGCATGAGGAGGACGCCGGCCGCCGCAATGACGTCACGCGCCCCCTCTACGTCGGCGACGGTCACGCCGGCGTTTGCACCCGATGCGACCGCAATCGAATTCTCGCCCGTCTCGTCCACGAAGATCAGGGCAATGCCCGTGCTCGCCGCCGGGTCGGTGGCCAGATGGTCGACACGGACTCCGTCCTGCCGCAGGCTCTCGCGTGCCTGCTCACCGAAGATGTCACGCCCGACGCGCCCGACGAACGCCACCGACGCGCCGGCGCGCGCCGCGGCGACCGCCTGGTTGGCGCCCTTGCCGCCCTGGGCCATCAGAAAGGTGCCACCGATGACCGTCTCGCCTGGCGCGGGAATCCGCGCCATCTTGACGGTCATGTCGGTGTTGACGCTTCCCACCACGACGATTGGCTTCATGCTGGACCCCACGAGTCTCCGGGCCGCGGTCAACTCACGCGGGAAACGATGATTAGGGCGAGGCCGGCCACGAAGCAGCCGAACATCACACCCAGCCAGCGTTTCGTGGTCGGCGAGGCGGCGTCGAATTCGCGCCACACGAGGACTCCCCACAGGGCCGCCACCATGGTGGCCCCCTGACCGAGGCCATAGGAGATCGCAAAGCCCGCCGGGCCGGACGCGATGATGCTGGATGCCATCCCGACGCCCCAGATCGCTCCCCCCAGCACGCCGATCGCGTGGAGCCGGGCATCGCCCTTCGCGAAGTAGTCGCGGAACGGCACCGGCGGTCCGACGAATGGCTTGGCCATGACCAGGCTGTTCCAGACGAACGAGGACAGGAACAGGCCCACGGCGAACACGACGATCGCCGTGTATGGGCCGAGCCTGCCCGGCTCGGGGTTGGCGAAGTCAGACGCCATCGACGCGGCGACGAACCGGTAAAACAGGCCCATCGCCACACCGGCCACGACCGCGAGCACCACGCCCCTCTGGCTGGTCCGCTTGCTGGCCGTCTGCAGGGAGCCGTACGCCAGCGCGTCGATGATCATCGCCAGCACGACGGCGGCTACACCGGCGAACAGGAAGAGGGGGTTGCCGACGGGCGCGGCAAAGTAGTTGACGACCACGCCCATCACGAGGGCCAGGCCGACGCCCACCGGAAAGGCGACCGCCATGCCCGCGATGTCG
>JAPKZP010000774.1 GCA_026393735.1 Acidobacteriota bacterium | reverse complement strand
GGTCTGTCAAGCGAAGTCTCCGACCCTACCAGTGGAGATCGGGCGGCGTGCGCGGAAGCAGGAATCGGACCGCGCGCTCGAAACGCGATGACCAGGCCGACTCGTGGTGCGCCGCACCGCGGTCTTCGACATACATGATGTTGAGTCGCGGCCGGGCCGCCGTGCGGCGCAGGAACCGGGCCATCAGGCGTGTGTTTCGCACCTGGACGCGCCCCTCGCCCGTGCCGAT
This sequence comes from Acidobacteriota bacterium, assembly GCA_026393735.1. Taxonomy (GTDB): domain Bacteria; phylum Acidobacteriota; class Vicinamibacteria; order Vicinamibacterales; family JAKQTR01; genus JAKQTR01. The sequence goes on along the minus strand of JAPKZP010000774.1, from coordinate 5,748 downwards.
GTCGAGATAGATCTTCCCGGTCCACTTCGACTGCGCCGCGACGACATCGAAGATCGCCCGGTTCCCGAACCAGAGCGCCGGACTCATCACACCGGCGAAGCCGAACGTGGCGGGAGGACGGAAGAACCCGTAGAGGCTGGCGAGCCCGCCGAGCGACGAGCCGGCGATCCCCGTCTGCGTGCGTTCGTGCCTCGTCCGGAACCGGGCATCCACCAGCGGCTTCAGCGTGTCGACGAGGAAGTCGAGGTAGGCGTCGCCTCGGCCGCCGCCCCGCCGCGGATCGTGGAACGGGCTGTACTCGTCGATGCGCGCCGGACCCATGTTGGGGATGGCCACGACAATGGCTTCCACGCCCTCGCGGCTGATGCGTTCGAACGTCTCGTCGACGTGCCACTCCCCCGCAAACGACGTCGTCGCGTCGAAGAGATTCTGCCCGTCGTGCATGTAGATCACGGGATAGTGGCGGCCGCTGTGCTGGTAGGACGGAGGCAGATAGACGTGGACGTCCCGCGAGTTGCCCAACTGAGGGCTCACGACATCCGAGAGCACCCGGATATTCCCGACAATCTGCCCCGAAGCGGGCCTGGTGCCCGCGCCATCGCCATACATCGCGCTCGTTCTCCGTGACCGGAACTTCCTATGCTATCCGATTCCGGCCCGGGTCCTAAGCTGGGGTAAGCTGATAAGCGAAACCCACGCGAGGAGTGCGCCGTGTCCGAGACCAGCCCGTTGACGGTCCTCTGCATCTCGACCTACGAGAAGGGCCAGGCCTTCATCCGTGAGTGCAAGCGCCAGGGCTGCCGCGTCCTGTTGCTGACGCTCGACAAGCTGCGGGACGCCAACTGGCCGTGGGAGGCCATCGACGACACGTTCTACATTCCGCGCGAGATCGGCCGCGAAGACCTGATGAAGGGCGTGAGCTTCATCGCGCGCACCGAGCACCTCGACCGCATCGTCGCGCTCGACGACTTCGACGTGGAGACCGCCGCGATGCTGCGCGAGCACCTGCGGGTGCCCGGCATGGGCGAGACGACCGCGCGGTACTTCCGCGACAAGCTGGCGGAGCGCATGAAGGCGCGCAACTTCGGCATCCTGGTGCCCGACTTCGTGCACGTGGTCAACGATCAGCGGATCCGGGAGTTCGCCCAGGCCACGCCGCTCCCCTGGATCCTGAAGCCGCGGTCGCAGGCCGCGGCCATCGGGATGAAGAAGATCGAACACGCCGATGAACTCTGGCCGGCAATCGAGGAGCTGACCGACCGGCGGTCCTTCTACCTGCTCGAGCGGTTCGTGGCCGGTGACGTCTTCCACGTGGACGCGATCGTCTGGGAGCACGAGGTGGTGTTCCAGGCGATGCATCGGTACGGCCAGCCGCCGTTCCAGGTGGCGCATGGCGGCGGCGTCTTCACGACCACGTCCGTGGCGAAGGCCGACCCGGCGTGGGCGGCGCTCGAGAAGATCAACCGCGACGTGCTGCGCACGTTCGGCATCGCGCGGGGCGTCACGCACACGGAGTTCATCCGCAGCGCGGCCGACGGCCGCTTCCTGTTCCTCGAGACGTCGGCGCGCGTCGGCGGCGCCTTCATCGTCGATCTCGTCGAGGCGGAGACCGGCGTGAATCTCTGGCGCGAGTGGGCCGGTCTCGAAATCGCGGGCGAGGAGGGCGACTACGCCTGCCCCGCGGCGCAGGATCGGTACGCAGGACTCGTCCTGACGCTCGCACGCCAGGCATCGCCCGACACGTCCGCGTACACAGATCCTGAGATCGTCTTTCGTGTGAACAAGCCCAACCACGCGGGGCTCATCGTGGCCTCCTCCGACCGCGACCGCGTGGACGCCCTCGTGAAGGACTACGCGGCCCGGTTCATGCAGGACTTCAACGCGTTTGCGCACGTATCTGCACTTGAACGCCGCCAGGGGGCGATGCGGTCCCCTGGCCCGTGAATCCACGAGGAGATCACTCATCATGTCAATCAGCAATTCGAGCGCGGTCTGGAAAGGCAATCTGGTCGACGGCAGCGGCAGCATGAAGCTCGGCAAGGGCGGTTACGAAGGGCCGTTCACGAAAGCGTCGCGTTTCGACAACGGCGCCGGGACCAATCCGGAAGAGCTCATCGGCGCGGCGCATGCCGGCTGCTACTCGATGTTCCTGTCGGCCATCCTGTCGAAGAGCGGCTTCCCGCCGGCCGAGATCCGCACGACGGCCAAGGTCCACCTTGGCGACGGCCCGGCCATCACGCTGATCGAGCTCGACTGCGAAGGCCACGTGCCCGGCTGCAGCGAGGCGATCTTCCTGGAGCACGCGGAGAAGGCGAAGGCCGGCTGCCCGGTCTCGAAGGCGCTGTCGGCGGTGCCGATGACGCTCGCGGCCAGATTGGCCAAGTAGACCTCGAGCGATCCTGACACCGCACGTGCCTCCGCGTCTGCTGGTCATCGGCGACGTCGCCTGGGACATCTTCATCCGTCCCGAGCGCGACCTCGTGCGCGGGTCCGATGTCCTCGGCACGGTCGACGTGATGCCAGGCGGCGCCGCCGCCAACGTCGCCGTGTGGGCGCATCGTCTCGGTGCGGATGTCACGCTCGTCTGCAAGCTCGGCGACGACACGCTCGGCTCCCTGATGCTCACCCATCTGCGGGCCGAGGGGGTCGGCCGCCATGCGATCACGGTGCCGGGCGGCCTCACCACGCGGGTCGGCATTCTCGTCGGCCCGGATGGCGAGCACTCGTTCGTGATCGATCACACGAAGGTCCTGCTGTTCGACGAGTCGGACGTGCCGGCCGCCCTGGTCGACGGTGTCGACGCGGTGTTCTTCAACGGCTACGACATCTTCCTGAGGCAGTCGACCGCATATCTCGACCCGGTGCTCCGCGAGGCGAGACGGCGAGGCGTCACGACGGTCTTCGACCCGTCCTCGTTCACGCTGATCGAGCGCTACGGCGCCAGGCGCCTGCTGGACGGTGTGGGCCGCCTGGACCTGCTGATCGCCAACGACGCCGAGGCTGCGGTTTTGAGCGGATCGGCGCCGCTCGCCAGCCTGGCCGGCCGGGCGGGTCTCGTCGTCGTCAAGCAGGGGGCCGCTGGCGCCTCCGCGCACGCCGCAGACGACGCGTGGTGCGCGGCGCCGGTTCCGATTACCGCCGTGGACACGACGGGCGCCGGGGGCAACCGGCTGGGCGCCCACGTGGCCGGCCGACTGGGCGCCCAACCGCCGCGCTAGAAGAGGGGCCAGACCCCTTTTGCCTACTGCGCGGGCCGGCGCGTGTTCCACGCCTCCGGCGTCAGCATGACGATCGGCGCGATCTTCTTTCTCGCAAGCTGGGCCTTCAGCGAAGCGTCACCCGCAACGGCCTTCTGACACGCCGCGACAGCCGCCTCCAGTGAGCCGTCGAGGACGACCACCCGGTCGAGTTGCGACCGGGTCGGCCGGCCCTCGTACGCGTTGACGTTGCCGTAGAGCAGCCCAATCTCCTCGCGTAGTTTCTCCTCGCCCGAGATGCCCTCCCCGCGCTGCGACGAGGCGAGTGCCGTCCGTTGCGCGTCGAGGTCCTCCGCCAGAGCCTCGAGCCGCTTCCGCAACGGATCGCGCGGCGGCAGGCCGTTCGCCGCGGCGCGCACCTGGCTCCGAGAGTCGGCCACGGCATCCACGAGGTACGCCAGGCGCTCCACCATGGCGTAGAGCTTCTGCGCCGTCTGCAGTTGCAGCGCACGGTCGGCGTCCGAATGTTGCGACCCGGGCTCGGGCACGAGCGTCACCGACGAGGTGTGCGTGTCCTTGCCCTTGATCATCCTGACTGCGTAGGTCCCGGGCAGCACGCGCGGGCCCATCAGCGCGCCCAGGCTCGGAATGATGCCCGCGCCGGGGGCCGTTCGCGGCGCCCGCGACCGCATCGTCCATTCGACGCGATTGATGCCGCGCCGTTTCCCGCCGGGGATCACCGATAGCACGGTGCCCTGCGTGTCGGACACCTCGAGCTTCAGGTCGCCAATCATGTGCCGCTTCTTGAGGTAGTACGTGATCACCGCGCCTTCAGTCGGGTTCACGCCCACGAAGTCGGCGTCGCCGTTGAAGCCGAACTCCGACTGGGACGTGATCATCGGCGCAGGGCGCGCGGCGAGGAACGCGACGTCACTGGCGAGCACCTCCGCGGTGAGCGTCCGCAGCGGCGTGATGTCGTCGATGATGTAGAGACCGCGCCCGTGCGTCGCCAGGATCAGGTCGTGATCCCGCGGATGGATGGCGATGTCGCGGACCGCCACGTTCGGCAGGTTGGCCGAGAACTGCGCCCACTGCGCGCCGCCATCAACCGAGACCCACAGCCCGAACTCCGTCCCGACGAACAACAGGCCGGGGTTCACGAGGTCTTCTTTCACGACGTGCGCGTACCCCTTCATGCCGGCCGACGCCAGCGCCACCCACGTCGCGCCGAAATCCGTCGTCTTGAACACGTACGGCTTCACGTCGCCGGTGAGATGCCCGTCGAACGTGACGTACGCGGTGCCGTCGGCGTGGCGGCTTGCCTCGATGCCGGACACCCACGTGCGCGGCGGCACGCCAGGGACGCTCGGCGCCGCGTTGACCCAGGTCTTGCCGCCATCACGGGTGACCTGCAGGTTCCCGTCGTCGGTGCCGGCCCAGATGACGTTCCGGTTCCGGGGTGACTCCGCGATCGCGAAGATCGTGCAGTGGTTCTCGGCCGTGGAATTGTCGAGCGTCAGGCCGCCCGACTCGTTCTGCTTGAGCTTGGCCGGATCGTTCGTCGTCAGGTCCGGCGAGATCCGTTCCCACGATTCGCCCCGGTCCCTCGACCTGAAGAGGAACTGCGACGCGTAATAGAGCGTGCCCGGATCGTTTGCGCTCATGTGGATCGGCGTGTTCCAGTTGAACCGGTACTTCGGCTCGCCCGCCTTCGGCGTCGGCTTGATGTCCTTGCTCTCCAGCGTGGACTTCCGGATGCGGACGAGATTGCCGCCCTGGTACTCGTTGTAGACGGTATCCGGATCGTTCGGATCCGGGAACGCCCAGAACCCGTCGCCCCCGGTGAGGGAGTTCCAGTGTTTGTTGGCGATCCCGCCAGGCTTGCGTGACGGGCCGTACCACGTGCTGTTGTCCTGCAGGCCGCCGTACACGTTGTACGGCCAGGCCATGTCGAAGCTCACGTGGTAGAACTGCGACACCGGGAGGCTGCCGACGAACCGGAACGTGGTGCCCCGGTCGTAGGACATGTAGACGCCGCCGTCGGTGCCGATGATCAGCTGCTCGGGGTTCTTCGGATTGACCCAGATGTCGTGGACGTCGCTGTGGTAGGTCGCGCCCGAGAAGCCTCCGCCTCCGAGCCCGGCAAACGTCTTGCCGCCGTCGTCCGAGACCGACGCATAGAGTCCCATCTTGTAGATCCGGTTCGCATTCTTCGGATCGACGACCATGCGCGAGAAGTAGAACGGCCGCACGTTCACGAAACTCGAATCGCTCAGGCCCGTCCACGAGTCGCCCTGATCCTCCGAGCGGTAGATCATCGTCTTTCGGGCCTCGACCGTCGCCAAGACGACGTTGGGCTGTGCCGGTGCGAGCGCGAGGGCGATGCGGCCGAGATCGCCCTCCGGCAGTCCTTTCGACAGGCGCTCCCACGTGCTGCCGCCATCCCGGCTGCGATACAGGCCGCTCTTCGGGCCGCCCGACGTGAAGAACCACGGCTGGCGGCGAAACTGCCACATGCCGGCATAGACGACCGACGCGTCGCGCGGATCGA
>JAPKZP010000412.1 GCA_026393735.1 Acidobacteriota bacterium | reverse complement strand
GGATCGGCAGGAACCCGTTGGGAAGGCACGATTTCGTGCTACACTCATGCCCTTCTGACCAGGGCCAGCGACTCGCACCCTGAGGAGGGCGCCGTGAGTCCGATACTCGTTCGGCCGGTTCGTGAACAGCTCGAGCACGACCGGATCATCCGCCTCCTGCAGCCACGGTACCGCCGCCGGTTTACGGTCGGCATGAACCCGGGATCCGAACTGTCGGCTCCGGTCGCCGTCGGGGCGGACGCGCTCTACCCCGACCTGGTGCTCACCAGCACGTCGCGCGGCCGGAAGATCGCGGGGATTGTCGAGGTCGAGACGGGGGAGTCGGTCAACAACCTCGAGGCGATAGCCCAGTGGGTGCCGTACGGGCGGTTGCCGATTGAGTTCTCGCTGTACGTGCCGGCGACGGCGGTCGATATCAGCAAGCGCCTCTGTTCCGACCATCATGTGGGCGTCACGGAAATCTGGACCTACCACATGGTGGGCGACCAGATCCGGTTCACGCAGGTCTTCCGATCGCCAATCGAGGTGAAACTCGCAACGGCCCGCGCTGCGGCCGCCGAGTTGCGCAGGGCCTAGGCACCCAAGCCGGCGGCCAGGTCCGCCGCGTCAAAGCGGAAGGCGACTGTGCGCCCGGCTGCGAAGAAGCCAATCCGCAAGCCAGCGGCCAAGAAAGCCGCGGCCGGGAAAGCGGCGCCGAAGAAACCCGCCAAGAAGTCACGCTAGCTGGCGCGGCCGGCTGAGCCCATTGCACGTCTAAGAAGTGACGGTGGAGCGATTGCCGCCGGAGGTCTGTGCCCCGGTCGTCCTGCGAGTGCGCTAGAATGTAGGTCTCGGAAGGTGAAGGCATTGTCCATGAAGTCCGCTCTGTCCCGCTGGCCAACCGTTGCGCTCGTCATCGCGGCCGGTTCCGTACTCTTGGCCCAGGCGCCTGTGCCGCCCGCGCCTCCCGCGTCCCAGGCTCCGCCCCCCGTGACGGCGGCCCCGGGCACCCAGAAGCCCACATTCCGCGTCACCGTTGACCTCGTGACGAACGACGTCATCGTCCGGAATGCGGCCGGTCAGTTCGTGCCCGACCTGAAGCAGGAGGAGTTCGAGGTCTACGAGGACGGCGTCCTGCAGGACGTCTCGTCGGTCGTGCTGGTCCACGGCGGTCGCGTGTCGAACATCGCCCTGCCGCCGCCGCCGCCGCCGCCGGAGGGGATCATCCTGCCGCCGCCGCGGCCGACCACCGACGCGTCCGGCCGGATCTTCATCCTCTTCATCGACGACCTGCACCTGGACTTCAAGAACACGGCCCGCGTGCGGGACCTGTTGAAGAAGATCAAGGGCTCCCTGATTCACGAGGGCGACATGTTCGGCATCGTGTCGTCGGGGACCTCGTCGATTGCGATCGACATGACGTACGACACGAAACGGATCGACGAGGCAATCAAGAAGGTGATGGGCGGCGCGCTGAAGCCCACGGACATCATCCAGGGCCCCGAGGGCCAGGAAGGCCCGACCGAGGTGCGCTACCGGGCCCACGTGGCGTTTTCGTCGGCCCAGGAACTGCTGGACAATCTGGCGAAGGTGCACAACCGCCGCAAGGCGCTCATCTACGTCAGCAACGGCTACGACTTCAATCCGTTCGAGAAGTCGCGCAACGGTGAGCAGCAGTTCTTCGAGAACAAGTTCAACACCGGCAACGACCAGGTGGGCGGCCAGTCGCAGGACGGCACGACCGGGCAGACGAATTCGAACTCGACGGACCCGTCGAGGTCGGGCCAGAAGTTCGCCAACGCCGACCTCGTCCGGGAGCTTGCGGAGCTGACGCGGTCCGCGAACCGTGCGAACGCCACGATCTACACCATCGACCCGCGAGGCCTGGTCGGCATGCCCGACCTGGACGACAACGTCGATCCGACGGAGTTCCAGGAGTACGTGGAGAATTCAATCAACAGCCTTCGGGTGCTGGCGGAGCAGACCGGCGGCATTGCCGTGGTGAACCAGAACGACTTCGACAAGGCGCTGAAGCGCATCGATGCCGAGACGAGTGACTACTACATGATCGGCTACTACTCGTCGAACCCGGATCCGCTGCGGCGCACGCGGCAGGTCGAGGTCAAGGTCAAGCGCAAGGACGTCGACGTCTGGTCGCGGCGGTCGTATTCGCTGAAATCTGCACCAAGAAGGTAGGGATTGGGCATTCCGGGGCACGCCCCTATTGACATTCGCCAGCCACAACCTATAGTGGGTCCGCCGCGACCAGGCACGAGATACCGCGAGTGCATGTCTTGTTGTATACTCGTCCGGTTCCGGACGTGCCCTGCCTGGCGACCGGGTGTCGCCACCCCTGGCAGGTCGGCCGCAACGTGTTGAGTGCCAAACCCAGGGACACTCTTTCGGGAGATGAACTAATGCTGCAGAAACTTCGAATCGCGATCGGGCTGCTCGTGGCGTGCGCCCTGCTCTGGCCGGCGGCCGGCGCGTTCGCGCAGGGCGTCACCACCGGGTCCATCAGCGGCACCGTGCGCGACGCGCAGGGCCTGGCGGTGCCGGGCGCGTCGATCACGGCGTTGCACGAACCGTCGGGCACCAGCTATGAGTCCGTCGCGCGCGAAGACGGGAGATTCACGATGCCGGCGCTGAGGGTCGGCGGGCCGTACACCGTCACCGCGTCGCGCG
>JAPKZP010000428.1 GCA_026393735.1 Acidobacteriota bacterium | reverse complement strand
CTGCGCGCGGCCATCGAGAAGGCGCTGGCGCAGTAAGCCTGGACCGGAGTTCACTTGAGTCGGCAACGGTTGCAGATGTGGCGCAGGGCTTCAGCCCTGCGTGAGTCGGGCCGCCAAGCAGGCCTGAAGGCCTGCTCCACAACCAACACAAGTGAGCTCTGGGGTCAGTGGGGTCCTGAGATCGGGTTGCAGAATCGGGGACGTGGCTCGAAAGCGTGCACGCCGGGTATACTCAGCGGCGTTCATCTTTCCGGCCCCCGAGGAGGCATCCCGACATGATCCGTTCGCTACGTTTTGCAGCCATTCTGTCCTCACTCGTCGTCCTCGCCATCGCGATGACTGCGGCGTCTGCCGTGGCGGCTCCGTCAAAGACGCTGGACAACCTCCAGGCCGCCTTCAACGGCGAATCAAACGCCAACGCCAAGTACCTCGAGTTCGCCAAGAAGGCCGACCAGGAAGGGTACGCCGGGGTAGCGGCCCTGTTTCGCGCCGCCGCCAAGGCCGAGGAATTCCACGCCCGTAATCACGGCGACGTGATCAAGAAGATGGGCGCCGTGCCCAAGGCCGACATCAAGCTCCCGGCCATCAAGACGACGGCCGAAAACGTGAAGGCGGCATTGGAGGGAGAGACGTACGAGAAGGACAAGATGTATCCGGAGTTCATCACCGAAGCAAAAGCCGCCGGCGAGAAGGACGCCCTGAAGAGCTTCAACTACGCCATCGCCGCCGAGACCCAGCATGCGAAGTTCTATGCCGACGCCATGGCGAACCTCCAGGCGTGGAAGACGGCCAAGACGTTCCTGGTTTGCCCGATCTGCGGCAACACCGTGACGACGGTCGACTTCCCGAAGTGCCCGGTGTGCTTCACGCCCGGCGAGAAGTTCGTAAGCGTCAGCTAGTCACCGCGGGCATCCACAAGGAGAGCACTCCATGCTTCCTCCATGGCCGGGCTGGGATGGGCTGCATCCGCTCATCATCCACTTCCCGGTGGCGCTGCTCTTGATCGCACCGGTGTTCCTGCTGCTGTCGATGGTGGTCCGTCGGCACGCGACGGGGTTCGCGGTGTCTGCACTGGTGTTGCTGGTCTTCGGCACGGCGGCGGCGTTCGTGGCCGTGTCGACCGGCGAGGCCGCCGCAGAGCTGGCGGATCGAACCGACGCGATCACGGCGGCCATCATGCGTCACTCGGCGCTCGCCGAACAGGCGCGAAACATCTTCGCCGCCATCACTGTGATCTTTGCCGTCCTGCTGGTCCTGCCGCTGTTCGTCAAGCGGATGGCCAAGCCTGGCGTGCAAGTGGCGGTGTCTCTCGTGGTGTTGATCGCGGTGCTCGCCGGAGGGCTTCAGATAGCGGCGGCCGCCCATCAGGGTGGCATGCTGGTGCACAAGCTCGGCGTGCACGCCATGCTGCCGCCCGAAAGGGGAACGCCGTAGGAAAGGCGAGAGGCGAGGGGCGGGAGATACGTCTCGCCTCTCGTCTCTCGCCTGATCCCTGACGAAGCCGTCTACCCCTTGCAGGCCTGCTCGACGTCGGCCACCGTCTTCGGGATGGCGGCGCCGAGTACCGTGTGCCCGCTCTGTGTCACCAGCACGTTGTCTTCGACGCGGTAGCCGCGCGCGTCGCGGTACTTCTCCACCTCGGCGTAGTTGATGAACTGCTCGAGGTGACGCTCGGCCTTCCATTGATCGATGAGCGCCGGGATGAAATAGAGCCCCGGTTCGACCGTGAGCACAAAGCCCGGCTCGAGCTTGCGGGCCAGGCGCAGGTACCCGAGGCCGAACTGCGTGCTGCGTTCTTCGCCCGGCTCGTACCCCACGTACTGCTCGCCGATGTTCTCCGCGTCGTGCACGTCGAGGCCGAGCATGTGGCCGAGCCCGTGCGGGAAGAACATGGCGTGCGCGCCGGCCGCGACGGCCTCGTCTGCGTCGCCCTTCATCAGGCCGACGGCCTTGAGGTCGGTCGCGAAACTGCGGGCCACCATCAGGTGGACGTCCTTGTACGGCACGCCCGGCTTGACGGCGCCGATCGCCAGCATCTGCGCCCGGAGGACCATCTCGTAGATGGCGCGCTGCTGGGGCGTGAAGGTGCCGCTAACCGGGATCGTCCGCGTGATGTCGCTGGCGTACTTGTTGACGGTCTCGACGCCCGAGTCGAGCACCATCACGTCGCCCGACTTCATCAGGTTCGCGTGCTGATGGTTGTGCAGCGTCTCGCCGTGCACCGAGCAGATGATCGGGAACGACAGGTCGCAGTCGCGTGCTTTCGCGATGCGGAGGATCTCGGCCACGACCTCGTACTCGTGCTTGCCTGGTTTCGCCGCGGCCATCGCCGCGAGATACATCTCGCGCGACACGTTGATGGCGCGTTCGATGTCGGCCACCTCTGCCGCCGACTTGATGTTGCGCTGGGCGACGACGGCCTTGTGCAGCACCTCGGACCGGTAGGTCGCCACCATCGTGGGCTTGATGCCCAGCAGCGATACGAGCTTCAGCGTGTGCTCGGTGCGGTACGGCTTCAGGAAGTGGATGCGGCGGCCCTGGCTGATGGCCGTCGCGATGCACGCGTCGAGGGCCGCTGCGGACGCGCTCGCCGCAATCGCCGCCGGCTTGCAGTAGTCCGCGATGGTCGGCTGCGGCCCCGTCCAGACGATGTCCGCCACAGTGAGGTCGTCGCCGAAGAGGGTCTCCGTGCCCGCGTCGACGTCGATGACGGCGGCCAACCCGGGCTGATTCACGGCGAAGAAGTACAGGAAGGTGCTGTCCTGCCTGAAATGGTAAGTGTTGGCGGCGTAGTTCATGCCAACTTCGTCGTTGCCCAGGAGCAGGATCAGCCCGGACCCGACGTCCTTCTTCAGGCGGTTTCGGCGCTCGCGGTAGATGGCGGGGTCAAACATCGGTCGTCACCTCAATGAAACACGCCGGGCACG
>JAPKZP010000672.1 GCA_026393735.1 Acidobacteriota bacterium | reverse complement strand
GTGGTCGCCGACCGCCAGGGCGGGATGGACATGCGGCGCGCGACCTGGCGAGTCCTGGCGAGCGCGCTCTCACTGGCGACGGCCGGCATCGGCTGGTTCGCCGGCCTGGTCGGCGAACGCCGCGCGCTGCACGACCGCCTGACGGGGACCCGCGTGATTCACGTCTCGGCGTCGTAGCATGCGATGGCCGCTTCATTCCCGGGTCTCCAGATGACCACACCATCGGTTCGTTCACGCGCCGCGGTGGCGCTGGCGTCGTTCGTCTACGTCGGCTTTGCGCCGTTCGCCCCCGGGACCGTCGGGTCGGCGGCCGCACTCCTGCTGTTCCTGCCCGTCCGGTGGGCGGGTTCTCTCGCGCTCGAGCTTGCCGTCGTGGCGCTGGTGACGGTCGTCGGCGTCTGGGCCGCCACCGAAACCGAGAAGGCGCTCGGCGTCGAGGATCCCGGGCCGGTCGTGATCGACGAAGTGGCGGGCATGCTCGTGAGCCTGCTCTTCCTGCCGGCGTCCTGGGCGGTGATCGCGGCCGCGTTCCTGGCCTTCCGGATCTTCGACGTCATCAAGCCGTGGCCCTGCAACCGTCTCGAACGGCTGCATGGCGGTCTCGGCATCATGGCTGACGATCTGATGGCCGGCGTCTACGCCAACCTCGTCGTGCAGGCGCTGGTCTGGTGGCGGCCGGACCTGATGCGATGAGCGCCCGTCTCCCGGCGTCGGGCTTGCGGTGGGCCGAGATCATCGCCGTCGGCACCGAACTGCTGGTGCCGCCGCGCGTCGACACCAATTCCCTGCACATCACGGCGCGCCTGAATGATCTCGGGATCGAGGTCCGCGCCAAGGCCATCGTCGGCGATCGGCGGGAGGATCTCGAGTCCTCGCTCCGCGCCGCACTGGCGCGCACAACGCTCGTCGTCCTCTGCGGAGGTCTCGGGCCGACCGACGACGACCTCACGCGCGACGCCGTGGCTGCCGTCCTCGGCCGATCGCTCCACGAAGATGCCGACGTGCTGCTGCGCATCCGCCGGCGGTTCGAAGCCCGCGGTGCGCGCATGCCCGAGATCAACCGGCGGCAGGCGCTCGTGCCCGAGGGTGCGCAGGTCGTCGCGAATGCCATGGGCACCGCGCCCGGGCTCTGGATCACCCACGGCGATCGCACCATCCTCCTGCTGCCGGGGCCGCCGAGCGAACTGAAGCCCATGCTCGAGCAGGTCGTCGCGGAGCGTCTCGGGCCGATGGCCGGCGACGCGCGGCTTTACCGCCGAAGCCTGTTCATCTGCGGCCGGACCGAGTCCGAGGTCGACGAAATCGCGTCGCCGATCTATTCGCCGTGGCTCGACCAGGCCGCGCCGGTCCACACGACCGTGTTGACGGCACCGGCGCAGGTGGAATTGCACCTGTCCACGCGGGACCAATCGGCAGCCGCCGCTGCCGAGCGGCTGGATGGGGCCGTTGCCGCGCTGACTGCGGCGTTCGGCGCCGACGTCTTCTCGACCGACGGCCGATCACTGGAGGAAGCACTGGGCGGGCTCCTGCGCGAGCGCAGGTGGCGGATCGGTGTCGCCGAGTCCTGCACCGGCGGCCTGATCTCGTCGCGCCTCACCGACATTCCCGGCAGTTCGGACTACGTCGTGGCGAACGCCGTCTGTTACAGCAATGCGTCGAAGACATCGTGGCTGGGCGTCCCGGAGGACCTCATCGCCGAACACGGCGCCGTGAGCGAACCGGTCGCGCTGGCCATGGCCGACGGCATCCGCGCGCGCGCCGGCACGGACATCGGCGTCGGCGTCACCGGCATCGCGGGGCCGGCTGGCGGGACGGACTCCAAACCAGTCGGTACGGTCGCCATCGCCGTCTCGACCGGCACGGTGCGGGTGGTGCGGACGTTCAGGTTCCCGTTCGGGCGACTGCGCGTCAAGCAGTTCGCGGCGCAGATGGCGCTCGACATGGCTCGGCGCGTGCTCGTGCATGCCGACCCCGGCGTCGCCTTCGTCGCGGCCGCCCCGCCCGGAGCGGCGCGGTGAGGCTGTTCATCGCGCGGCGCTCGGGCGGGTCCGTCTGACCGGGAGTCCACGATGGTGATACGGGAGATCGCGATACTCGGGTCGGGCAGTTGGGGCACGGCGCTGGCCGTGCACCTGGCGCGGATCGGTCACACCGTCCGCGTCTGGTCGATCGAGGCGCCGATTGTTGCCGAGATGCGCGAGCGGCGCGCAAACGCCGTTTATCTGCCCGACATCGTGCTGCCGCCGGAGGTCCTGCCGACGACAGATCTGGCCGCCGCCGTGAACGGCGTGAGCATGGTCGTGCTCGCCGTGCCGTCGCACGTCATGCGGAGCGTCGTGCGCGCCGTGCAACCGCAGCTCGGTCGCGACACGATCCTCGTGAGCGTCGCAAAGGGCCTCGAACTCGACACGCTCGACCGGATGTCCCAGGTGCTGCACCAGGAGACGCTCGGCACGCATCCCGTCGTGGTCGTCTCCGGGCCGAGTTTCGCCATCGAGGTGGCGCGCGAACTGCCAACGGCCGTGTCGGTGGCGTCCGACGATCTGGCGGCCGCCGGGCGCGTGCAGGAGGAGTTCCGCGGCAAGTTCTTCCGCCTCTACACGACGACCGATGTGGCGGGCGTGGAGATCGGCGGCGCGTTGAAGAACGTGATTGCGATCGCGGCCGGCGTGGCTGAGGGCCTCGGCCTCGGGCACAACGCGCAGGCGGCGCTCATCACGCGCGGACTCGTCGAGATCTCGCGCCTGGCAATCGCCGAGGGCGGACGGCGGGAGACGCTGGCCGGCCTGACGGGCCTTGGCGACCTGATCCTTACCTGCACGGGGCCGTACAGCCGGAACCGCCACGTGGGCATCGAGCTCGCGCACGGACGGCCGCTCGAGGGCATCCTTGCGGGCATGAAGATGGTGGCGGAGGGCGTGAAGACGACGGGCGCCGCGCTGGCCCTGGGCGCGCGCCACGGCGTGGAGCTGCCGATCACCGCGCAGATGGCCGCCGTCATCGCCGGTGACACCACACCCGCCGATGCCCTCGCCGAGCTGATGCTGCGGCCGCAACGAATCGAGGCCGATGCCGGGTAGGCGAGATCCGGTGGGCTACAATAGCCGGATGGGGTTGCTTGGCCGGGTACGTGAGGGGCTGCGCCGGACGGCGCAGCAGTTGCTGGGGCGTTTCGACGAGATTGCGCGGCGCGCCGACGCGCCGGAGCGCCGGTCGTCGCAGGTCGATGCCGAGACCGCCGACGCCCTCGAGGAACTGCTGATCAGCGCCGACGTCGGTGTGGCCGCGGCCGAGCGGACGGTCAAGGCCGTGACCGCCCGCGTGCGTCACGGTGAATCGCTGCGCGACCTGGTCAAGGAGGAGCTGTTCGCCATCCTGACTGGCGCGGACACGCAGCCGGCGGCGACCGGGACGCCCACCGTCATCCTCGTCGTCGGCGTCAACGGCACCGGGAAGACCACGACGGTGGCGAAGCTCGCCAACCTGTTCAAGTCAGAGGGGCAGACGCCGCTCGTGTGCGCGGCCGACACGTTCCGCGCGGCCGCCGTCGAACAGCTCGAGATCTGGGCGGGCCGCGCGGGCGTCGACGTCATCCGCGCCCGTGAGGGCGCCGATCCCGCATCGGTCGTGTTCGACGCCATGGCGGCAGGCAAGGCGCGCGGCCGCAATCCCATCATTGTCGACACCGCGGGCCGCCTGCACACGCGGACGAACCTGATGCAGGAACTCCAGAAGATTCACCGCATCGCGGAACGCGAGATCGAGGGCGCGCCGCACGAAGTGCTGCTCGTGCTCGACGCGACGGTGGGGCAGAACGGACTGGCCCAGGCGCGCGAATTCATGGCGGCGGCGGGCGTCACCGGCATCGTCCTCGCGAAGCTCGACGGGACCGCCAAGGGCGGCGTCGCCGTGGCGATCGCGCACGACCTGAAGTTGCCGATCCGCTACGTCGGCGTGGGCGAGGGGATCGGCGACGTCATCCCGTTCTCGGCGCGGGACTATGTCGACGCGCTCTTCGAGACGAGCTGGTAGGCCCGTGCTGAG
The DNA here is from genome assembly GCA_026393735.1 of Acidobacteriota bacterium. GTDB lineage: Bacteria > Acidobacteriota > Vicinamibacteria > Vicinamibacterales > JAKQTR01 > JAKQTR01. Next base: position 2,127 of record JAPKZP010000672.1, on the reverse strand, counting down.
CGACGCGGCGTACATGGAACGTGCGCTCGTCCTGGCCGGCCGCGCCCGCGGCCGCACGACGCCGAATCCGCTCGTGGGCGCCGTGGTCGTGTCGCCGGCCGGTGTCGTCGTGGGCACGGGGTTCCACGCGCGGGCGGGGGAACCCCACGCGGAAGTGCATGCGCTGCATGCGGCGGGTTCGGCCGCGCGCGGCGCCACCCTCTACTGCACGCTCGAACCCTGCAGCCATCACGGCCGCACGCCGCCGTGCGCCGACCGGATCCTCGACGCCGGCATCGCGAGGGTCGTGGCGGCTGTCGCCGATCCCAATCCGCGCGTGGCCGGCGGCGGACTCCGCAGGCTGCGTGACGCCGGCGTGCGCGTGGACGTCGGCATCGGCCGAGACGAGGCCGTGCGTCTCAACCGGCCCTTCTTCTCGGCCATGCAGCGTGGGCGCCCGTTTGTCGTCCTCAAGGCCGCGACCAGCCTCGACGGCCGGGTCGCGGTGGCGGCCGGCATGTCCACCCACATCAGCTCGGGGCCGGCCGACCGGCGCAGTCAACTGCTGCGCGCCGAGGTCGATGCCGTGGCGGTCGGCATCGGCACCGTACTGGTCGACGATCCGCGGCTCACGGCGCGTGACGTGTACCGCGCGCGGCCGCTGGCGCGCGTCGTGTTCGACCGTCGCCTCAGGATGCCGCCGTCCGCGCGCCTGCTCTCGACGACTTCCGCCGGTCCCGTGTTCGTCGTGACAACGACGGCAGCGCTCGCCGAACATCGTTCCGGGGCCCGGGCGCTCGAGGCCGCGGGCGCGACCGTCATCGCCCTCGATTCGGGCGACGTGGCGGCGGCGTTGACCACGCTCGTGGGACACGACATCCACAGCCTGCTCGTCGAAGGCGGGCCGACGCTGCAGGGCGCGTTCTGGCGCGAGGGTGTTGTGGACGCCATCCGCCTGATCGTCGCCCCTCGCGCGCTGGGCCCGGCCGGAGTACCATGGCTGGGTATCCCGGACCTGCCCACCTCGGCGCTGACCCGCGTCGACGTGGGGCCGTGCGGACCAGACATCATCATGGAAGCCGATGTTTACCGGACTTGTTGAACATGCGGGCCGCGTCGTCGCCCTCGAGGCCATCGAGGGCGGCTACCGGCTCTCGATCGAAACGCCGCTCGCGTCCGAACTGCGCGACGGCGACAGCATCGCCGTCAACGGCGTCTGCCTGACGGTTGTTGGGCGTGACGCCGACCGCTTCGCCACCGAGATCGGCCCCGAGACCGCGCGCGTGACGACGCTGGGCGCGTGCCGTCCCGGCACGCGCGTCAACCTCGAGCGCCCGATGCGGCCGGACGGCCGGATGGGCGGGCATTTCGTGCTCGGCCATGTTGACGGCACCGGCACGCTGACGGCGATTCGCCCGGACGGCGACTTCTACTGGCTCACCGTCTCGTTCGACCCGGCGCTCGCGGCCTACTTCATCCCCAAGGGGTCCGTCGCCGTGGACGGGATCAGCCTCACCGTGGCCGCGCTGCGCGAGCGGGAATTCGACGTGCAGATCATCCCGTTCACGTGGGATCACACGAACCTCGCGGCCAGCCGCGTCGGAGACGGCGTCAACCTCGAGGTCGACGTGATCGGCAAGTACGTCCTGCGCGTGGCCCAACTGGCCGGCATGTGGCCCGCCGGCGGCCCCGCGCCCCTCGACACCCCATGACCAGGCGCACACCACGGCTCCGCATCGCGAAAGGCGCGCGCGCATCGGTCCGCCACCCGTTTGCCCGCGTCGAAGACGCCGTCGAGGCCATCCGCAAAGGCAAGATGATCATCGTCGTCGACGATGAGGATCGTGAGAACGAAGGCGATCTCACCATCGCCGCGTCGGCCGTCACGCCCGACGTCATCAACTTCATGGCGAAGTACGGGCGGGGGCTGATCTGCCTGCCGATGACCGGGCAGCGCCTCGACGAACTCGATATCCCGCTGATGGTCTCGCAGAACACGGCCCGTTTCGAGACGGCGTTCTGCGTGTCGATCGAGGCTCGCCACGAGACGAGCACCGGGATCTCCGCGTCGGACCGGGCGGCGACCGTGATGGCGGCCATCGATCCCCGCACGACGTCGGGCGATCTGGCGCGGCCGGGCCACATGTT
>JAPKZP010000394.1 GCA_026393735.1 Acidobacteriota bacterium | reverse complement strand
GGCGGGCCTGGCCGGTCCGCTCGTGGCGGTCCGGATCAACGGCACAGACACCGGGTGGTGGCGCGACGACCTACGCGCGGTCGTGCGCCCCGGCGTGCACGTGATTCGCGTGCCCAAGGCCGAGTCCGCGGCTGCCCTTGCCGAGGTCGCGTCGATCATCGCCGGCCTCGAGGCCGCCCGCGCCATGACGCCCGGCGGGATCGGGCTCGTGGCGACGATCGAGAGCGCGGCCGGCGTCCTGGCGGCCGCCGAGATCGCCCGCGCGCCGCGCATGCAAGCCTTCACCTTTGGTGCGACGGACTTCGTGCGCGACATCGGCGCCGATCCCGCGGCCTCCGAACTCGCCACGCTCTACGCGCGCCAGCACCTCGTGCTCGCGTCGAGAGCCGCCGGCCTGCAACCGCCTGTCGCGTCGGTGCACACGCAGCTGAAGGACCTCGAGGCCCTTCGCCGCACGACCGAGGACGCCCGGGCGATCGGGTTCTTCGGCCGCTCGTGCATTCACCCGTCGCAGGTGCCGATCGTCAACGACGTGTTCACGCCGACATCGGGTCAGGTCGCCGGTGCCCGCGCCATCGTCGAGGCCTGGGACGAGGCACTGGCGCGCGGCGTGGCCGCATTCGCGATGCAGGACGGCCAGTTCGTCGACGAAGCGGTCGTGCGTCGCGCGCGCGCCGTGGTGGCTCTCGCCCTTGCCCTCGAGAAAGGACCCGTCAATGACCGAGCGCAGTCCTGACGCGCCTTTGTGGGAACGGTTCGCTGGAGCACGCATCTACGACCTCGCGCAGCCGCTCGAGATGGGCATGCCCGTTTCACCGAATCATCCCGGCTACAAAATGGCGCTGCAGCGCCGGCACGGGGACATGGTTCGCGCCGACGGCGGATCGGCGTCGAACGAAATGATCCTGCTCGGCGGCCACACCGGCACGCACATCGACGCGCTGTGCCACGTGTCGCACCAGGGCAAGCTGTTCGGCGGCCACGACGCGGCGTCGGCGCAGATCGGCGGGCGGTTCAAGGTGCTGGGTGTCGAGACGATCCCGTTGATGTTCTGCCGCGGCGTCATGCTGGACGTCGCGGGCCTGCACGGCGTGCCCGTGCTGGCGGCCGGAACGCCGATCACGGCCGACGACCTGGAGCGCGCGGCGAAGCGCCAGCACGTCGACGTGCGGGCAGGCGATGCCGTGCTCATCCGATCGGGCTGGCCGCATCACTGGAAGGATGCCGAGACCTTCGTCGGTCACCATCATGGCGTGCCCGGGCCTGACGAGAGCGCAGCGGCCTGGCTCGCCGATCGCAAGATCAAGCTCACCGGCGCCGAAACGATCGCCTACGAGTGCATCTACCCGGAGCGTGGACACGCGCTGCTGCCCGTGCACCGCAAGCTGCTCGTCGAGGAGGGCATTCACATCATCGAGGTCCTCGACCTCTCGGCACTCGCGAAGGACGGCATCAGCGAATTCCTCTTCGTCGTGACGCCGCTCAAGGTCGTGGGGGCCACCGGCGTGCCGGTGCGCCCGGTCGCGGTGGTCGCATGAGCGCACCCGGCACCCAGACGCCCCTTCAGACGCTGGCCGCGTTTTCGGCCGGCGTCACCTACGACGCGCTGCCGAAGCCTGTTGTCGAGAGTTTCACGCACCGCGTGCTGGACACGCTGGGGATCTGCATCGCGGCCACTGCGCTGGACACGAGCGGCATGGCCACGCGCGTGGCCACGGCGTGGGCCGGTCCCGGAGAGGCGACCGTGATCGGCTCCAGCGGCCGGCTGCCGGCGCCGGCAGCCGCCTTCGTCAACGGCGTGCTGGCCCATTCGCTGGACTACGACGACACGCACCTGCCATCGGTGCTGCACCCGAGCGCGTCGATCGTGCCGGCGGCGCTCGCGGTCGGCGAGTCGACCGGGGCGTCGAGCCGCGACGTGATCGCGGCGGCGGCCGCCGCCTACGAAGTGTGCATCCGGACGGGGATGGCGGGGTACGACCGCGCGCTCGGCAACTCCGTGTTCTTCGAGCGCGGCTGGCATGCCACCTCCATCTGCGGGACGCTGGCGTGCGCGGTGATGGCCGCGAAGCTCTACGGCCTCTCCGCCGACGGGATCGGCCACGCCCTCGGCATCGCCACGTCGATGGGATCCGGCATCATCGAGGGCAACCGCGCCGGCGGCTCGGTGAAGCGCATGCATTGCGGCTGGGCAGCCCATGCGGGCATCGTGGCCGCGCAGATGGCGGCCGCCGGGTTCACCGGCCCCGTGTCCGCGCTGGAGGGGCGCTTCGGTTTCTATCAGGCCTTCTGCGGCGGGGCGTTCGACCTCCGCGAGCTGACCGTTGGACTCGGCGACACCTGGTGCCTGCCGGACATCTTCTACAAACCGTACCCCGCGAACCATTTCACCCACGCTGGCATCGACGCCGCCATCCGCCTGCGATCGTCGGTGGCCCTCGCAGACATCACCGGCATCGAACTCGGCGTTCCGACGCCGACGGTCCGTACGATCGGCGAGCCGGCCGACCTCAAGGCGAGGCCGCAGTCCGGCTATCACGCGCAGTTCAGCGGCCCGTTCACGGTGGCGGCGGCGCTCCTCGGGGGCGGGGGCCTGGGCCTGTCGCTCGACGACTTCACCGACGCACACGCGCGGGACCCGCGGTACCTCGATCTGGCCGCCAAGGTCCGCGTGGTCGGCAACGCGGACTGCGACGCGGTGTTCCCGAACCAGTTCCCTGCAGTCCTGCGCATCACCACCCGCGACGGCCGCGTGCACGAGGCTCGGGTCATGGCCAACCGGGGCGGGCCGCAGAATCCGCTGAGCGTCGACGAGCTGACGATCAAGTTCCTGTCGAATGCCACGCGCGTCATGGCACCGGACGTTGCGCGCGCGACGGCGGATGCCGTCATCCACATGGCCGACCGGCCCTTGGGCGGTGTCCTTCAACACACGGCGAGGTTGGGTGTGCTGGCCGTAAGATGAGGGATCCGGCGATTCACGCCGGGCACACGGGAGGCGACACGGTGGCAAAGAAGCGGACGGAAGAGCGCGCGGGGATGGACCGGGGCCTCGCCCCTGGTTTCGTCGATCGCAGCGTGCCCTTGTACTACCAGCTGGCGAATCTTCTCACCGAGAAGATCATGTCGCGCGAGCTGCACACCGGCGACCGGCTGCCCACCGAAGTGGAGCTGGTCGAGCAGTACGGCATCAGCCGGATCACGGTGCGCCAGGCGCTCCGGGTCCTCGAGCAGGAAGGTCTCATCCGCCGTGAGGTCGGCCGCGGCACCTTCGTGACGGACTACCGGCCGTTCACCGGCGCCCTGAAGGTCGAAGGGTCCCTCGAAGACGTCATCTCGCTCGGCCAGAACCCCGTGCGGGTGCTGGACGTCCGGACGGTCAAGGCCGAGCCCGACGACGCGGAGAAACTCGGCATCCCCGTGGGATCGCCGCTCGTGCGCGCCACGCGCATCCGCATGTACCACGACGAGCCCTACAGTTACATCGTGAACGACCTGCCGCACGAGATCGGGAAGCGGTTCCAGAAGAACGACTGGAAGGGCGTCGTCCTGAAGGTCATCGAGGAAAAGCTCAAGCCCCCGTTGAGGGAAGCCGAGCAGACCGTCCGCGCGTCACTGGCCGACGCCCGGCTCGCGCAGTTGCTGAAGACCAAGGTGGGCGCGCCGCTGCTCGCCGTTGAACGCGTCGTGCGCACGGATCACGGGCGAGTCGTCGAGCGCGTCCGCATCCACTACCGCAGCGACATCTACGCCATGAAGGTGCACCTGAGCCGGGGTGAACACCCCGAATCCCGCTGGGCGTTCGCGC
>JAPKZP010000297.1 GCA_026393735.1 Acidobacteriota bacterium | reverse complement strand
GGCGGACGCGGGTGACCCTCGTCTGGGAGCCTGTGCCGCCAATTCCTGGGGAGAAACGCGAGGACCCCGCCCGCGTCGAACTCGTGGCCGGCACGCGCACCGTCACCTTCTACCGGGGGCCGGTTCCCGCGGACGCGGGAGCCAACGCTCCGGCGGCCGAGCCGTCGCCCGCGGCGCCGCCGGCCGGCGCCGTGCCGTCAGCGCCGCTCCGGTCCGGATCCAAGGTGAGCTTCGACGCGGCCCCTGGGAAGATGACGGTCCGGATCAGCGTGCAGAACGACAAGGGGCAGGTCCTCGATTCGTTCCAGCAGGAAGCGGTCGTTCCGGACTTCTCGCAGCCGCACGTGAAGCTCAGCACGCCGGTGGTGCTGCGTGCCCGCACCGCGCGCGAGTTCCAGTCGATCACCAGGGACCCCGATCCGGTACCGACGTCGCTGCGGGAGTTCCGCCGCACGGATCGCCTGCTCATTCGCGTGACCGCGCACGGCGGCGGGGGGGCGCCGGAGCTGACCGCGAAGCTGCTGAACCGCGTGGGTCAGAAGATGGTCGACCTGGCCGTCCAGGCGCCGGCGGAGGCAGGCAAGCCGTACCAGGTCGACCTGCCGCTGGCCGGGCTGGCGCCCGGCGAGTTCGTCATCGAGCTCCGCGCCGCGACGCCGAACGGCGACGCGACCGAACTCATCGCGATCAAAGTGGTGAGCTAGGCGAAGAAGCCGATCGCTTCGTCCTGGTCGGCGTTCATCAGCACTTTCAGCACTTGCCCGCCGGCCACCGACGGCACGTCCACGACGTGGATGACACTCGCAAGGTTTGCGTATTCAGGCACGAGCGCCGCGAACTGGTTCGGCGCGTCGCGCAGGAACGCGGCGTTGAACACGATGCCCTCGTCGTCCGGGTAGAGCGGCAGGTACCGGATGTCGGACTCCACCAGGTCCTGGAAGAAGTGCGTGCTGAACGACAACTCGGGCATCGACCCGCCGCGGCGTTCGCCGACTTCCATCAGCAGCGCGGTGTTGCTGATATCCGAGTAGGTCACCGGCACACCCAGCTTGACGTCGCCCCGGCTGCCCCAGCGTCCCGGACCGATGAGGACGAACTGGCGCTTCGGCAGGGCCTTGTTCAGGCGGCCCACGGCCCGGCCGACGTCATGCAGGGCCTCGAGATCGGCGACGTGACCGTACGCGACGGGGTCGACGAAGACCACGTGGGTGAGGTCCGGCACGCGGCCGTTCGAGACGAACCGCCGCGCGGTGAACAGCACGCGGTTCGGCGGGATGTCCCTCGGGATGGCCATCGGCGCCACGTCACCCGAGCCGGACTGCGGCCGGCACTGCAGCAGGTAGAAGTCCGTGCCGTCGTGCGCGAACTCGATGTCGACCGGGCCGCCGACCTTCTCGCGCAGCACGCGCAGCAGCGACCGCATCTGGGCCAGGAACGGGGTATTGCCGGCCAACCCCTCGAAACACGCGACGAGGTTCTCGGTCGATCCGTCCCAGTCGAACCCGCCGACCGGGTGCAGGCCGTCCTCGTCACAAGCCGAGAACACCTGCTTGAACATCGGGTACTTGGATCCGTACTGCTTGAGCAGGTCGGCGATCAGGACCGTCGCGAACCGGTTGGCGTCGAGGTTGATGAGGTCGATCCGCGTCGGCGAGTAGCGCGTGACCTCTTCAGGCGTCACGTTCACGCGCAGGCCGGGCTGGCCGGGCGCGAGCAGCACGGGGTAGTCGTCGCTGAGCCGATCGACGGCGCGCGTGCCCAGGCCGGGCACCATCCGCACCAGGCCGTCCTCGCGCTGGATGCGGGGCGACCAACGGAATTCGTTGTTGTTGAACGCGACGCCGCCGAACGCCGGCAGGTAGTAGCGGCCGACCTGCGTGCCGACCACCTCCTGGATCATCAAGCCCATCTCTTCGTGCAGATCCAGCATGCCCCGCTCGGCCCGGTACTCGATCGGATCGGGGCTGAAGATCGACGCGTAGACCTCGGCGATGGCGTCGCACAGGGCGACCATCCGCTCGCGCTTCGTGCCGCGGTTCGCGAGGAACAGGCTCTTGTACTTGCCCGAGAACGCGGACCCGATCCGATCCTCGAGGAGGCTCGAACTGCGGACGACGAGCGGCTTGTCGCCGATGTCGTCGAGCGCGACCGCCAGACCCTTCAGGATCTCCTTCGGGAAGTCGGAGTTCTTGAACGCCTGGACGATGTGCGGGTATTCCTTCCGCACCTGATCGATCTCGAGGTACTTCCGGTTGTGGATGTCCTGCAGGTGATTGTGATCGATGAACGCGCCCAGCCCGTCCGACGTGACGTACCACGTCTTCGGCATCTTGAACGCGCCGATGGCGTCGGCGTACTCCTCGGATCGCCGGACGATATGGTACGCGAGGAGCAGGCCCGAGCTCTTGCCGCCCAGCTTGCCGCGCGACCCGATGGGCGAGACCACGCGCTGGACGATGTCGCAGAAATCCGCGACGTGCATGTAGTTCTTCGCCGTGTTGATGTACTCGAGGTCGTCGGTCAGGAATCGCCGCACGAGCGACACCCGAAGGCCGAGCTGGACGGACCGGGACAGCTCCTTGTCGCCGAAGCCCATCTGCTGGAACGTCTCGAGGGCGTCGGCGATCTCCCTGAGCGACGTGCCCTGATTCTCGCCTGCCTCGACGAGGAAGCCGACCTTGTCGTCCTTCACCCATTGCTCGATGACGTGCACGATTTCGTCATCCGAGAGATTGTTGGCGGCCATCCGGAAGGCGGCGTTCGTGACGCGCATGAGCGCATCGACAGTGGCGCGCTCGATCGGGCGGTTCTCGTCCGAGCGGTCCCGGTCACGCTGGTTCGCGCCAAGGTGCTTGAGGAGGTCCTGGGCCTCGGCGACGCCGCTCCAGACGAGGTAGTTGATCATCCGGCGCGACACGCGCCGCAACTGGTGCGGGTCGGTGCGGCGGAGGAACTCGATGATTACGCGCCATTCCCGTCGATCGTCGGCCGGCGCCTGCTGCATCGAGACACGGAAGTTGCGCAGCATCCCGCGCTGCCGTCGTTCGGTCACGTACCGCCCCACGCGCCGCGCGATGTGGTCGAGGAGCCGCCGTTCGTCCTTGAGGAACGGGCCTTCGTCCGCCTTCGGGAACTGCCGGTCGTAGAACACCTCGACCGCGCCGATATGCTTGCCCGCGGCCACAATGGGCGACCGCAGCACCCAGGGCGTCTCCGTCACGCCCGGCGGTTCGTAGGCCGTGCTCTCGACCGTGATCTTCGCCCAGCACGCGTCCGGGTGCTGCCAGCCCGGCGGGATGATCTCCAGCAGGTCCCGGAAGACCTCGTCCGGCGTCCGTTCCGTGTCCGCCGTCAGGTCCTGCACCTGGTACAGGCAGACGAGTTCCTTGGCCCGCTCGAACAGGAGGCCCATCAAGTCGATGGAGTTGTCACCGGGTGTCGTCATGGATAGGGACAGTATGGCCCGAGGGCTGGACGAAAAAAAGGGCCGGGCCGAAGATTGCTTCAGCCCGGCCCGACACGTCGGCAGAAATCGTGTTCCTACACCCAGCCGCGCTGGCGGCAGGCGCTGGCCACGCGGTTGATCGCGATCACATAGGCCGCGTCGCGCGTGTACAGCTTCTTCGTCTTCGCCAGGTCCGCGACGCCGTGGAAGGCGCCCGTCATCAATGTATCCAGCTTCGCGAGCACTTCGTCCCTGGGCCAGTAGAAGTTCATGTTGCCCTGCACCTGCTCGAAGTAGCTGCAGCTGACGCCGCCGGCGTTGCAGAGGAAGTCGGGGATGACGAAGACGCCGCGCTCGATGAGCACCTTGTCGGCTTCGGGGGTGGTCGGCCCGTTCGCGCCCTCGGCGAGGACCTTGACCTTCTTGCTGATCCGGTTCACGTTGTCACCGGTCACCTGGTTCTCGATCGCGGCCGGAATCAGCACGTCGACGTCCTGTTCGATCCAGGCGTCACCCGGCAGGATCTCGTAGCCGAGGCTCTTGGCCTTGACCTTGTCGACGGTGCCGAACTTGTCCGTGATGCCGATCAGCTCCTCGTAGGTCACGCCGTCCGTCTTGCGGAACGTATACGTCTTCTGATCCTGGTTGTCCCAGCACGAGACGCAGATCACCTTGCCGCCGTACTTGGTGAACAGCTGCACGGCGAACTGCGCGACGTTGCCGAACCCCTGCACGGCCGCCGTCATCTTGTCGATCGGCTGGCCCAGGAGCTTCAGCGCTTCCCGGACGGTATAGATGACGCCGTAGCCCGTGGCCTCGGTGCGCCCGAGCGAGCCGCCCATGCCCGCCGGCTTGCCGGTAATGAAGCCCGGCTCCTTGTGGCCGCGGATCACCTCGAGCTCGTCCATCATCCAGAGCATGTGCTGCGGGTTGGTCATCACGTCGGGCGCCGGCACGTCCTGCAGGTAGCCCACGTTCCTGGCCATCTGGCGCGTCCAGCCGCGGCAGATGCCTTCCTGTTCACGCATGCTGAGGTGGTGCGGGTCGCAGATGACGCCGCCTTTGCCGCCGCCGAGCGGGATGTCCACCACGGCGCACTTCCAGGTCATCCACAGCGCCAGCGCGCGCACGGTGTCGAGCGTCTCGTGCGGGTGGAAGCGGATGCCGCCCTTGTTCGGGCCGCGGGCGTCGTTGTGCTGCACGCGGAAGCCGCGGAACACCTTCACCTTGCCGTCGTCCATCCGCACGGGGATGGCAAACTGGTGCTCGCGAATCGGCCACCGCAGCAGGTCGCGGGTGCCCTGGTCGAGGTCGAGGATGTCGGCGACCTTGTCAAACTGGGCCTGGGCCATCTCGAAGGGATTGAATGGCTTGGACACGTCTGTCTCTCCTGGGCGCCTGCGGCGCCCTGCTCTGACGGTTACCAGAAAATCAGTGCGTGACGTCACGAACCACGCGAACCGGACGCTTCAATTCTCGAGGCTGCAACCTCCTTGGCCTGCCTAGTCCGGACTACCGGCCGGGCACGCCCCGCGGGGGCCAGGTCTGTCGTTCGCGCCGCCGGTACGCCGGGAGGGGACGGACGGTCCGTCTCACGGCCGTCCTCAGGCGTACATGCCGCGCATGCGCGTGACGGTCGCCACCCGGTCGATGGCTACCACGTAGGCAGCCGTCCGCAAGTCGACCCGGTACCGCAGCGCCGTCTTCAACACCGTGTCGAACGCCGCCAGCATCTTGATCTCGAGGCGCGCGTTCACTTCATCTTCCGACCAGAAATACCCGTGCCGATTCTGCACCCACTCGAAGTACGACGCCGTCACGCCGCCCGCGTTGGCGAGGATGTCCGGCACCACGAACACGCCGCGCTCGTGGAGCAGCCGGTGCGCGTCGGGCGTGGTCGGGCCGTTCGCCCCTTCGATGATGACGCGAGCCCGCACGTCGCGGGCATTCCGGGCCGTAATCTGGTTCTCGATCGCCGCCGGCAGCAGCACGTCGACGTCGAGCGCGAACAACGCCGCGTTGGTCAGCGGCTCGCCGGCCGGGAACCCGTCGATCGTCTTGTACTGCCGGGCGTACTCGATCATGGCGTCGATGTCGAGGCCCCGGTCGTCGCCGACGCCGCCCTTCCAGTCGGTGACGGCCACGATCCGGGCTCCCATCTGGCGGAGCAGGCTGGCGGACACCGAGCCGACATTGCCGAAACCCTGGATGGCCACGCGGGCGCCGGCGATGTCGATGCCCGCGTACTTCAACGCTTCGCGCGTGACGAGCGACACCCCCCGGCCCGTCGCTTCGCGGCGCCCGGCCGAGCCGCCCAACTGGAGCGGCTTGCCCGTCACCACGGCCGTCGTCGTGGCGCCGACGTGCATGCTGTAGGTGTCCATGACCCAGGCCATCACCTGGTCATTCGTGTTCACGTCCGGCGCGGGGACGTCCTTGTCAGGGCCGATGGCGTCCACGATCTCCGCGATGTAGCGCCGGGTCAGCAACTCGAGTTCCCGCCGCGAGAGGCGCGTGGGATCGCACGCGACACCGCCCTTGCCGCCGCCGAACGGCACCTGCGCGACCGCGCACTTCCACGTCATCCACGCGGCGAGGGCGGTGACTTCGTCGAGCGTGACGGCCGGATGGTAACGGATCCCGCCCTTGGCCGGCCCCAGCGAGATGTTGTACTGCACGCGATAGCCGGTGAAGACCTCGACGTCGCCGTTGTCCATCTCGACCGGGCACGACACGACGATCTGCCGCTTCGGGTGCGTCAGTACCTTCCAGATGCCGGGCTCCAGATCCAGAAGCCTCGCCGCAGCATTGAATTCCTCCAGCATGGCGCCAAACGTCGAGCCATGACCGGGGAGTTCGGTGCCGCGGGGAACGGTGACGTCGGCTTCGCTCAAGGGAGTATCACCATCCAGTCGGGTGCTGGCGAGAGGAGGACATTGGGCAGGCCGGAGGGCCCCCGACAGATCCGGGCCAGAGTATCCATTGGGTGGAGCTAAGTCAAGCCAGGGACGCGATTAACGGGGATCCGGCAACGCGGGACGGCGGCGGCATCAACCGCTGAAATCCACACTTCCTGACTCGGAATATAGCCGGGCGTCCGGCCCGGCCTCTACCACGCCCCCGTTGGGCGGCTGAGCCCCCAGGGATGGGAGGCATGTCGCTTGTCGATGAGGCTCGTATAAACTGTTGAGCATGAAGCGGGTGACCGACGACGACTCGAGCGGAAGGGCACGCTGGGACGCGCAAACGCTCTCCCCGGCCCTGAAGAAGGCCCCCGAGCGCGCGAACGACTTCACGACGATTTCGGGACGGTCCATCGAGCGGCTCTATGCGGCGGAGGATACGGCGGACCTCGACTACGCAAAGGACGTCGGCGACCCCGGAGCGTTTCCGTACACGCGTGGCATCCATGCCACGGGCTACCGGGGCAAGCTGTGGACGATGCGGCAGTTCTCAGGGTTCGGGACGCCGGAGGAGACCAACGAGCGGTACAAGCACCTGCTGGCGGCCGGCGGCACGGGGCTGAGCGTGGCGTTCGACCTGCCCACCCTCATGGGGCGCGACCCCGACCACGAGCTGTCGCTCGGCGAAGTCGGGAAGTGCGGGGTCAGCATCGCGTCGCTGGCCGACATGGAGACGCTGTTCGAGGGCATCTCGCTGGCCGACATCACGACGTCGATGACGATCAACTCCCCGGCGTCGATGATCTTCGCGATGTACCTGGTGGTGGCCGAGCAGCAGGGCGCCGACTGGCGCAAGATTTCCGGCACCATCCAGAACGACATCCTCAAGGAGTTCATCGCGCAGAAGGAGTACATCTACCCGCCGCGGCCGTCGATGCGCCTCATCACGGACGTGTTCGCGTTCTGCGCGTCGGACGTGCCCCGCTGGAACACCATCTCGGTCAGCGGGTACCACATCCGCGAAGCCGGGGCGACGGCCCTGCAGGAGCTGGCCTTCACGCTGCGTGACGGGATCGAGTACGTGCAGTACGGGGTGGAGGCGGGGCTGAACGTCGACGACTTCGTGCCGCGCATGTCGTTCTTCTTCAACGCGCACAGCGATTTCTTCGAGGAGATCGCGAAATACCGGGCGGCCCGCAAACTGTGGGCGACGGTGATGAAGGACCGTTTCGGCGCCGTGGACGATCGCTCCTGGAAGCTGCGCTTCCACACCCAGACCGCCGGGGTGTCGCTCACCGCCCAGCAGCCGCACAACAACGTCGTGCGCACGGCGCTCCAGGCGCTGTCGGCCGTGCTCGGAGGCACGCAGTCGCTGCACACCAATTCCCTCGACGAGGCGCTCGCGCTGCCGACCGCCGAAGCCGCGACGCTCGCGCTGCGGACGCAGCAGATCATCGCGCACGAGAGCGGCATCACCAACGTGGTCGACCCGTTCGGCGGATCCTACTTCGTGGAGAAGCTGACGCTCGACATGGAGCGCGGCGCGCGGGAGTACTTCGACACGATCGATCGCATGGGCGGCATGGTGGCCGCCATCGAGCGCGGGTTCCCCCAGCGCGAGGTGTCGGAGAGCGCCTACCGGTTTCAGCAGGCCGTGGAACGGAAAGACAGGGTGATTGTCGGCGTCAACGACTTCGTCGTCGAGGAGGAACACCCGGTGCCCACCCTCTACATCGACGAGGCCGCGGCGGCGCGCCAGATCGACCGCCTGAAGCAGCTGCGGCGCGACCGCGACAACGGGCGGGTGCGCCGGGCCCTCGACAACTTGAAGCGCTGCGCCGAGGGCGCCGGCAACACGATGGTGCCCCTCATCGAGGCGACGCGTGCCTACGCGACGGTCGGTGAGATGTGCGACGCGCTGCGCGACGTGTGGGGCGAGTACGAAGAGACGCCGACGATCTGATCCCTGAAGGCGAGAGGTGAGTGGCGAGGGGCGAGAGGCGAGCAGAACCATGGCAAAGATACGAGTCGTCATCGGCCTGTCGATCCTCTCGGGCGCGCACAACCACATTTGCCCGGAGGTGGTGCGCCTCCTCCGCGAAAAGGGGCTGCACGACGTGCTGGTCGTGCTCGGCGGGATCATCCCCGACGTCGACGTGCCACGGCTGGCGGAGCTCGGAATCAGGGGCGTGTTTCGCCCGGGGACGCCGATGCAGGAGATCATCGACTACATCAGCGCCAACGCCCGCTCGCGAGCCGAGGCGGTCTAGCGGCGCACCCGGCCCTAATCCCCCGGGCGGCTCCCTCCGATAACCCGTTGTGTCCGCTTGACTTCCACCGACGCGGGGACTACATTTTTCCTCGGTGCCAGAAGCAGGCTAAGACGTTGGTACTCAGATAGTTGGGGCTATGCCGCACAAGCTCTTGCTGGCCGACGACAGTGTCACCATTCAGCGCGTCATCGAGTTGACGTTTGCCGATGAGGACATCCAGGTGATCGCCGTCGGCGACGGGAAGCAGGCAATCGAACGCATCGAACTCGACCGGCCGGACATCGTGCTGGCCGATGTCGGCATGCCGGAGCGAGACGGCTACGAAGTGGCGGCGTTCGTGAAGAACACGCCGCATCTGTCGCATATCCCCGTGCTGCTGTTGACGGGCGCGTTCGAGCCGGTGGATGAGCAGCGCGCGAGCGCGGTGGGGTGCGATGGCGTGCTGGCGAAGCCGTTCGAGCCGCAGATGGTGATTACGCGCGTGAAAGAACTGCTGGCCGACGCGCGGCCCGTGCGTCAGGTGGCGGCGCAGCGACGGACCGAAGATCTGCGGCCGCCCATGCCGCTGACACCGCCCCCACCCGCGGCCTCGCCTGCGCCCGTCGCACTGACCACGCGAGCGGCCTCGACGCCGACGGTGCCCCTGGAACCGCCGGCCGTGGTGCCGCCCGAGCCGATGCCGATTCCCGAGAGCCGCGTGAAGACCGTGGAACTCGAAGTAGCTCCGAGCCCCGCGCCCGCCGTGCCCGAGATCCCGCTGCTCACGTCAGAACCCGCGGCGGTGCCGAAGCCGGCACCCACGCCGGCACCCACGCCGGCACCGCAGGAGGCTCGGCCAGCGACGGTCGAGTCGCCGCTGGATGCCGCCGTGCGGATCAGCCGCAGGACGCCGATCGCGGTGCCCGGCTTCGGTGCGCCCTCCCTCCCGGCCGCCGGACAAAGTGCGGCATCCCTGGACGACTACTTCGACCGCCTCGACGCGGCCTTCGCGTCGTTGCACCAGGGGCCGGAGGGGACGCACGAACCGCCGTCCGATGTGTCCGACACCATGAGAATGCCCTCGCCCGTCGGGACGCCGGCCATCGCGCCGGATGCCGACACGTTGCCGTGGCGGCGTCCCGGGCGCCCGGCTGAACCCGAGCGTCCGCAGGCCGACGCCGTCGCCCCGGATGCAGACACGCTGATGCTCGATCGGCGCACGGCCATGCCGGTACCGGCACAGGCCCCGGCCCCGACGCCCGCACCACCCCCGGTTGCGCCCGAGTCGTCGCATGCGCCGGTGATTGCCCAGGCTTTTTCGGCCCTCTTCGCCGCGGAACGGGGCGAAGTCGAGGCGCCGATGCCGTCCTTCTACCCGCCGCCGCCGCAGGAGTCCACCGAGGAACTCGTCGAGCGTGTGACGGAGCAGGTGCTCCAGCGCCTGAGCGATCGCGTCGTCCGCGAGACCGTCACCGACATTGTCTCGCGCGTGGCCGAACGCCTGGTTCGAGAAGAGATCGACCGCGTCAAGTCCACCATCAAGTAAGGTCCCCGCCGACGATCGCGGCTTGATGCCCCGACGTCTGTGCGGTTACGCTGTACGCTTCAAGACTGCAAGGGGAACATGTCCGAGCTACCGAAGGCTTTCGATCACAAGGACGTTGACGCGCGCTGGTACAGCTTCTGGGAGTCGATCGGCGCATTCACGGCCCACCCCGAGTCCGGCAAGCCGGTGTTCAGCATGGTGCTGCCGCCGCCGAACGTGACGGGTTCGCTGCACATGGGCCATGCCCTGAATCACACGCTGCCCGACATCCTGGCACGGTGGAAGCGCATGCAGGGCTACGACGTCCTGTGGCTCCCGGGCACGGATCACGCGGGCATCGCCACGCAGAACGTCGTCGAGAAGCAACTGGCGCAGGCGAAGCAGACACGGCACGACCTGGGGCGCGAGGCGTTCGAGGCCCGCGTCTGGGACTGGGTGAAGATCAGTCACGAGACGATCACCGGCCAGATGCGCAAGCTCGGCGAGTCGGTGGACTGGTCGCGCGAGCGTTTCACCCTGGACCCGGGCCTCTCGCGCGCGGTGCGGCGGGAATTCGTGTCCTTGTATCGCGAGGGCCTGATCTACCGCGACAAGTACATCGTGAACTGGTGCCCGCGGTGCCGCACGGCGCTCTCGGATCTCGAGGTGCAGCACAAAGACACCGACGGCAAGCTCTACTACGTGAAGTACGCGGGCGTCGGCGGGGGGGCGGGCGTCGTGGTGGCGACCACGCGGCCCGAGACGATGCTCGGCGATACGGCCGTTGCGGTGAACCCCGACGATGAGCGCTACCGGCACCTGGCGGGCACGCGCGTCAGGCTGCCCGTGATCGGCCGCGAGCTGCCGATCATCACAGACAGTTTCGTCGACCCCGCGTTCGGCACCGGGGCCGTGAAGGTGACCCCCGGGCACGACCCGAACGACTTCGCCATGGGGAAACGGCACTCCCTGCCGTCCGTCGCGGTGATCGACGAGGACGGCCGCATGACGAAGGAGGCCGGGCCCTACGCCGGCCTGGACCGGTTCAAGGCGCGCAAGGCCCTGGTGGAGCAGCTCCAGCAGGACGGCCTCATCGAGAAAATCGCCGACCACAAGCACGCGGTGGGGCACTGCGACCGCTGCGGCACGGTGGTCGAACCGCTCGTCTCCACCCAGTGGTTCGTGAAGATCGGGCCGCTGGCGGCGGAAGCCATCCGCGCGGTGGAGGACGGCCGCGTGGTGTTCCTCCCCGACAACTGGACGAAGACCTACTTCGAGTGGATGACGAACATCCACGACTGGTGCATCTCGCGCCAGCTCTGGTGGGGCCACCGCATTCCGGCCTGGTACTGCGACGCGTGCGGCCAGACGGTCGTGTCGGAGGACGACCCGACGACGTGCGCGTGCGGGGGGGCGCTGCGCCAGGACACGGACGTCCTCGACACGTGGTTCTCGTCCGGGCTCTGGCCGTTCAGCACGATGGGCTGGCCTGACGAGACGCCGGACCTGCAGCGCTACTACCCGACGACGCTGCTGCTCACCGGCTTCGACATCATCTTCTTCTGGGTCGCGCGCATGATCATGCTCGGCCTGAAGTTCGCCGGTGACGTGCCGTTCCACACGGTCTACATCACGGGCCTGGTGCGCGACGAGCGCGGCCAGAAGATGAGCAAGTCGAAAGGCAACGTGGTGGATCCGCTGTCCGTGATGGACGACATCGGCGCCGACGCGCTCCGCTTCACGCTGTCGGCCATGGCGTCGCCGGGGATGGACATCCCGCTCTCCGAAGGGCGGATGACGGGCTACCGCCAGTTCATCAACAAGATCTGGAACGCCTCGCGCTTCCTCCTGATGAACATCGGCGAGTTGCCGGAGCGCCCGGCCTTGCCGCCCGTGAAGGACCTGCACCTCATCCACCGGTGGCTGCTCAGCGGTGTCAGCCGGCTGGCCCTGGAGGTGAATGACGCGCTGACGACCTACCGCTTCGACCAGGCGAGCGATCGGCTGTATCACTTTTTCTGGCACGAGTTCGCCGACTGGTACATCGAATTTGTGAAGGTGGACCTGCAGCAGCCGGGGCCCGTGCGCGACGCGGCCGTCGCCGTACTCGTCGAGGTGTACGATCGCCTGATGCGCCTGCTGCACCCGTTCATCCCGTTCATCACGGAAGAGATCTGGCAGAAGCTTCCGCGGCGGACAGGCGACGGCAATACGGTCAGCCTGTCCGCGTTCCCGACAGCAGTAACTGAGTGGAGCGACCTCGACGCCGAGCGCGACGTCGCGTACCTTCAACAGGTGGTATCGACCATCCGCACGGTACGGTCGGAACGCAGCGTGCCGCCGTCGCGGAAGATCACCGCGATCATCGACGAGACGGACGCGCACGCGCGCGCCGTCCTCGAGCAGTACGCGCCGTACGTCCGGTTGCTCTCCGGACTCGAGACGCTCGAGTTGCGCGGCGATGTCGCCGCGAGCCCAGACACGGTCGCGCGGGTGCTCGAGCACGCGCACATCTTCGTGCCGCTGGCCGGCATCGTCGATCGGCGCGGCGAGATCGAGAAGCTGGAGAAGGAGCTGGCCGGCCTCGCCCGGGAAGCCGGCGGCCTCGAACAGAAGCTGGCGAACGCCGGGTTCGTCGAGCGCGCGCCGGCCGCCGTGGTCGAAGAAGCCAGGGCGCGTGTGGTCCAGCTGGCCGAGCGCCGGCACAAGCTGCAGGCGCAACTCGCAGATCTGGGAGCGCCATGATCGAACCGCTCGAGCCGGGACTCTACCGTGACGTGGTGCGACGTGCCCTGGCCGAGGACCTCGGCTGGGGAGACACGACGACCCAGGCGATGATTACGCCGGACCGGCGGGCCGCGGGCGTGCTGCTCGCGCGCGCCGATGTCGTGCTGGCGGGACTCGAGGTGGCGCTCGAGGTGTTTCGCCAGCTCGACCCCGCTCTTACCGTGGAGTACTGCCATCGAGACGGCGCCGCGTGCCTGACCGGCGAGCCGATCGTGCGGATTGCCGGACTCGCGTCGGCCTTGCTCACCGCGGAGCGAACGGCGCTCAACTTCCTGCGCCATCTTTCGGGGATTGCCTCCGTCACGCGCTGGCTGGTCGAGGCGGGCGGGGGACGGGTGCGCATCGGGGACACCAGAAAGACGCTGCCGACCTTGCGCGCGCTTCAGAAGTACGCGGTCCGCGTGGGCGGCGGCGTCAACGGCAGGATGGCGCTCGACGAGGGCCTGATCATCAAGGCCAATCACGTCCGCCTGGCCGGGGGCGTGCGTACAGCCGTGCAACTGGCTCGCGCGGCGCATCCGGACACGCCCGTCGAAGCCGAGGTCGGGTCGCTTGCCGAGGCAGATGACGCGTTGCTGGCCGGGGCGTCCACGGTGCTCTTCACGGGCGCGTCGCTCGACGAACTCGAGCAGGTCGTCCGGCGGTGCGCCGGACGTGCCCGCGTCCAGGTGTCGGGCGCCATCCACGTCGATCGCCTGGCCGCCCTCGTGTCGGCCGGGGTTGAACTCGCGTTGATCGGGGCGATCACCGAGTCGGCACCGGCAGCGGACATCATCCTTGAACTCCAGCCTCTTTGACCTGTCGCATGCGACAGCGCCTCCGCCTGACATCGCGGAGGCGCTGTCGGCGACCGCAGCACGGCGCGGAGCGTTCGGCTCGCCCTTGATCTACGCGCCAAGCCTCGCGTCCACCAACGACATCGCGTCCCGACTGGCGGACGCGGGCGCGGCGGAGGGCACCACGGTCGTGGCCGACGCCCAGACGGCAGGACGCGGCCGGCTCGGGCGCACGTGGTTCTCGCCCGAGGGCGCCGGCCTCTACGTATCCGTCGTCGTCCGCCCGTACGACGCGGGCGGCTGGAAACCGCGCTCCGTCTCGGCAGACACGCCACCCCTTCCGGCCGTGCTGACGCTCGTCGCCGGCGTCGCACTCGCAGAGGCGATCCGGGAGGCCACGGGGCTCGCCGCGGAGATCAAGTGGCCGAACGATCTCATGTGCGGGCGGCGCAAGCTGGCTGGCATCCTGGCCGAAGCGTCCGGTCAGGGGCCGCGTCTCGACTACGTGGTGCTGGGACTTGGCATCAACGTCCGGGCCGTGTCATTCCCGCCTGAGATGGCGGCGCGGGCGACGTCGATCGAAGGTGAACTCGGGCGGCATGTGGATCGCGGCCTTGTGCTCGCGGGCGCGCTGGCGCATCTCGCGACGGCGCGCGCGCGACTCCGTCGGGGCGAGATCGGCGCGATGCTCGCGCGGTGGAGGGAACTGTCGCCGACCGCCGTCGGCAGCCCGGTCGAGTGGCGGCGTGCGGAGGGTTTGTGCCGCGGCACGACGGCGGGGCTGGACACGGACGGCGCACTGCTCGTCGACGCGGCCGGCGTCGTCGAACGCGTGGTCGCCGGCGAGATCATCTGGAGATAGGACACGCTCATGCTGCTGGCCATCGACATCGGCAACACCAACATCGTGCTGGGGGTCTTCAAGGGGCAGACGCTCGGACAGAGCTGGCGCCTCGCCACGTCCCGCGAACGGACGGCGGACGAACTGGGCCTGATGGTCAGCCAGTTGCTGGAACGCGCCGCCATCAAGCCGGCGGCCATCGACGGCGTGATCATGGCGTCGGTCGTTCCGCCACTGACAGCGACGATGATCGACATGTCGGAACGGTATCTCGGCATGCGTCCGCTCAACCTCGAGCCGGGCGTTGAGACCGGCATGCCCGTGCTCTACGAGAACCCTGCCGAAGTCGGCGCCGACCGGATCGTGAACGGGATCGCCGCCTACGAGGCCTACGGCCGTGCACGCCAGACGCCGCTTGTCGTGCTCGACTTCGGCACAGCTACCACGTTCGACGCGATATCGGCCCGGGGCGAGTACCTGGGTGGGGTCATCTGCCCCGGCATCCAGATTTCGGCCGACGCACTGTTCCAGCGTGCGGCGAGACTTCCGCGCATCGACGTGCGCAAGCCGGCGCACGTGATCGGCCGGACGACGGTGACGTCGATGCAGTCGGGGCTCTTCTTCGGGTACGTCGGCATGGTGGAAGGCCTGGTGCACAGGATCCGCCGCGAGCTCGGCGGCGCGGCGTACTGCGTAGCGACCGGCGGGCTTGCGGACGTGATCTCACCGGAAACCGACGTCGTGGACGCGGTCGACCGCGATCTCACGCTGCAGGGATTGCGGCTGGTCTGGGAAAGAAATCAGCGGTAGCCACGCACCCATGGATTCCGACGACTACTGCCGCGAGCTGGAAGCGCACCTGTGCCGCCGCAACGAAGGCCACCTGATCCGGGTCGTGGGTCCGGCCTTCGAGCTGGTGCGCGGCTGGGCGCGCCAGGGCATCCCCCTCAAGGTCGCCATGCAGGGAATTGACCGGTACGTCACGCGCGCCAGTGCGCGTGGTCCGCGGCGCCGGCCCATTCGCATGGAGTTCTGCGAGGCCGACATCCTTGATGCCTTCGACGCCTGGCGGCGTGCGGTCGGGGTGCGGGCCGCCCTCGTCGACGACGATGCAGGCGGGCTGTCGAGATCGGAGGTGCCCGACGGCGCCGAGCCGGTGAGGTCGCCGGGCCGGGGCCGGGAGTCGCTCGCGACGCACCTCGATCGCGTGATCGTCCGGCTCACTGCGCGGCGCGCCGGGGATGTCGATCCGACGTGGGACGCCGCGCTCGACGACCTGGTCCGGCGCCTCGATGCGATGCATCCGACGGCGCGGCGAGCGCGGGGAGAGGCTCGCGACCGTCTCATCGCGGAGCTGGGCCTGCTCGACGCGCAGTGGATGGACGCCGCCCGGGCCATGGCCCCGCCGGGCGTGCTCGCGGCGGCGTCATGCGGCGCAGACGAGGAACTGGAGCCCTTCAGGAGCCGGTTGTCGGCCGACGCCTTTGCCGCGGCGCATCGCCGAATCGAGGATCGGATCCTGCGGGAGCAGCTCGACCTTCCCACGCTGGTGTTCGAGTAGCGGGTGCCAGCCGTGCTGACACCAGGCGACACCGTCCTGCTCACCCCCGAGAAGCCCGCGGCTGGCGGGCGCATGCTTGCGCGCCACGACGGGCTGATCGTCCTGGTCTCGGGCGCCATTCCGGGCGAGCCGGTCCGCGCACGAATCGAGCGGGTCGAGCGGTCGCTGGCGTACGCCGAGGTCGTGGACGTGGTCCATGCCCATCCGGCGCGCCGGCCCGTCGAGATCGACCCGCGCTGCGGCGGATTGGTCTACGCCCACATCGGGTACGACGAACAAGTGCGATTGAAGGGCGAAGTGATTCGCGACGCCCTTGCGCGGCTGGGCCGGGTGCCCGCGTCGGATCCGATTCCAGTGACGCCGTCTCCCGAGCGCGGCTACCGCATGCGCGCCCGCCTCCACGTGCGCGGCGGCCTCGTCGGGTTCTTTCTCGAAGGCACGCACACGCTGTGCGACGCCGGGCTGACCGGGCAGCTGCTTCCAGACGCCGTGCGTGCCGTGCACCTGGTCGCCGGCGATCTTGACGCCGCGGGCCTGAGCGGGGACGCGGACATCGAACTGGCCGAGAACCGGGCGGGGGACGAGCGTGCCCTTCACATCGAGATCTCGCCTGACGCATCGCTGGCCGCGCCGCAGGCGCTGCGCCCGGTCCCGGGCGTGACGGGCCTGAGCTGGTCCCAGGCCGATGCCCGGCGGGAGCAGCGCGTGTTCGGCGAGCCGTTCGTCACCGACACGCTCGGCAGCGTGGGCCTGCGCCGCCACGCCCGCGCGTTCTTCCAGGGCAACCGCTTCCTGCTCGAGATTCTCACGCAGACGGTGATCGAGGCGTGCCCGGACGGTCCCGTGGTGGATCTCTACGCGGGCGTCGGCCTGTTCGGGGTGTGTCTGGCGTCGACAGGGCGTCACACGGTCGTGGCGGTCGAAGGGCATGCGGCGTCGGTCGCCGACCTGCGCGAGAACGCCCGGCCGCACGGGAATGCCGTGACGGTGGTTCACGAACCGGTGGAGCGGTTCGTGGCTCGCGCCATGCCGGGCGGACCGTTCACGCTCGTCCTCGATCCGCCGCGATCGGGCATGACGAAGGAGGCCGCAACCGGGGCCGTTCGCCTGGGCGCCTCGCGAGTCGTGTTCGTCTCGTGCGATGTCGCCACGTTCGCGCGCGACGTGCGCCGTTTCGTCGACGCAGGCTACCGGCTCGAGTCCGTCCGGGGCTTCGACCTGTTCCCGACGACGGCCCACGTCGAAGCGGTCGGCATCCTCACCCGCTGACCGGCTGTCTACGTCGTGGAGGCGGCCACGAAACCCTCGAACAGCGGGCGGAACTCTCCCGTCCGCCAGAAGTTCTCCGGGTGCCACTGGACACCGAGGCAGAAGCGCGCCGAGCGGTGTTCCATCGCCTCGATGATGCCGTCGGGCGCCGTCGCCGTGACGTCGAACCCTTCGGCCAGGCGCGACACGCTCTGGTGGTGGCGGCTGTTGACTTGCAGGGTGTCGCCCTCGCTCAGCTCTTCGCGCATGAGCTCGGCGAGCCGGCTGCCCGGCGTGACCCACACCACGTGAGCGATGGCGTTCTTGGGATTGACGATGGCGTGCTTCAGATCCGATTCGATCTGGGACGGGATGTCCTGCACCAGAGTGCCGCCCATCGCAACGTTCATCACCTGCATGCCGCGGCAGATGGCGAGAATCGGCATGTCGGCAGCCAGCGCCGCGCGCACGAGAGCGATTTCATACGCGTCCCGTTCGTCGCTCACGTCGGTCACCGTCGGGTGCACGCCTTGCCCGTAGCTGGCTGGATTGACGTCGATCCCCCCGGGGATCAGGACGCCGTCGCAGGTTGCCAGGACGCGGGCCACCGGGTCGCCCGCCCAGTCGAGCACGCGGGGGTTTCCGCCGGCCCGGCGGACAGACTCCTCGTAGTCGGGCAGCGTCCGGCACGGCGCGATGGCAATCACAGGCGGCATGGAAACCTTTCTTCCTGTCGAGACGGGGATGGAGGCGTCACATTCGTGCGGGCACGTCGATGCCCATCAGGTCCAGAGCCCGGGACAGCTGCGATCGGAAGTAGGCGACACCCGCGGCGCGCCAGATCTTCGCGTCCGCCCGCTCCTCGTTGAGCACCGGGTAGCGATGGTAGAACGCGTTGAAGAGCTGCGCCAGCCCGAACGCCCATTTCGCCAGGCCCGCGAACTCCAGCGACCGCACTGCCTGCTGGGCAATCTCGTCGAGCCGTGAGGCTTCGAGCACGAGCGCCCACAGGCCGTGGTCGTCGTCGCTGCCCGTCAGTTCGTCCGGCGCCGCGGCGGCGAGGCGGGCCACGACGGAGGCCTCATCGAGGCCGTCGCGGTCCTTCAGTTTCTGGAAGATGTTCTTCGCCCGCACGACGGAATACTGCAGGTACGGCCCGCTCTCGCCCTCGAAGCTCAGCGCTTCGTCGATGTCGAACGCGATGACCTTCCCGCGTGAGAAGCGCACCATGAAGTACCGCACGGCAGCGACCGCGATCATCTCGGCCGTCCGGCGGCAGTCCTCGGGCGACAGCTCGGGGTTCCGCTTCGTGACTTCACCCTCCGCCTTCTCGATGAGCGTGTCGATCAGGTCGTCGGCCTTGACGCCGAGGCCCTTGCGGCCGGAGACCTCGACAAAGGGCTTCCCGGCGTCTTCGGCTTCCGTGCCGTAGCCGAGGTGACGCGCCGTCTGGTGCGAGAGCGCGACCATCTCGTACGAGAAATGCACCGACCGGTCGGCCTCATCCGGGTGGCCGGCGGCGGCCAGCGCCTGCTTCAGCAGCTTCTGCAGGTACGACTGCCGCACGTCGATCACGTTGTAGACGGCGTGGCCCCTGCCGAACTGCGGCCGCGCCGCCGCCTCGTCTCGGGTGGGGGTCGACGAGGTGGCCCAGAGCGGACCGTCCTTGCCGTCCGCGCCGAACAGCCGGTAGTGGAAGTCCTCGCCGAGCAGGCCGAACTTCCAGAACTGGTACGCCATGTCCTTGCCGACGTATGTGACCGTACCATTCGACCGCACAATCACCTTCTCGGCCTGGTCGCCTTCGTCGTTTCCCGGCTCCGCAACCGCAGTGTCGGACGAAGCGGCAGCAGCAGCGGCATC
>JAPKZP010000485.1 GCA_026393735.1 Acidobacteriota bacterium | reverse complement strand
CCGAAGAACGGATCGTGCCCGGTGGCGTGCAGTCTCAGTTGCTCGCCGCGATAGAGGTCGCATCCGTCTGCCGATGAGACGCCGTCCAGGTTGAAGCCCACCAGCAGCGACTGCCTCGAGAGGTCGTTCCCGATCCCGTACGCGGTCACGTGCTTCATGTCCCTGAAGCCCGGGACCTTGTCAGTCCCGTCCAGCAGGATCGCCAGCAGCCCCTCCAGGTGGCGCTTCACGTGCGCCATGGCCGTGACCACCAGCGTCCGCCGATCAGTCGCGTCCGTGAACTTGCCCCCAAGCCAGCAGAGGTAGTCCACCACGGCCGACCACGCCGCATACGACTGGTGCTCGACGCCTCCGAGGTCCCAGCTCGTATCCGGCTTGAACAGGTACTTCCAGTGCGGAAGTCTTGCCAGCCTGTCCGACGCGTGCGCATACCCACAGCCCTTGACGCCGTAGTTCTTGTACGGGGCGATGACGTAGGCGTCGGCGCCGATCGCCTCGACGTCGATCAGCCCTGACGGCGAGTGCTCGTAGACCTCGCCCGTGACGTTTGAGGTGTGGGTGACGGCAAGAAAACACGTGTCGCGGTCGATGAGCTCCAGAATGCGGTGCAGTTCGACGGAGGCGGTCTCACGGTTGGGCTCGGCGATCCGTTCTTCCTTCCCGTACGTGGCCGCGAACTGTGCCAACGCGCTTCGGACCGAGGCGTGATCGAGACCCGTGGTGACGACGTTGGTCCCCGGGACCGACGACAGCACGGCGTCGGTAATACGGTAGATCACGTGACTGCTGCTCCAGCCGGGAATGATGTGCCCGGACCTGGCGCCGAAGAACAGCATGAGGTCGTCGATGCCTTTCGCGGTCACGTCGACGGCGTGGCGGGAGCCTGGGTTGGCGCGTCCCTGCTGGTCCGGCAGGCACGTCTCCCGGGCCATCGCGTCGATGACCCGGTACGGGCGGCACGACCCTGAGGCGGCGTCGAAGAAGATGCGCTGTCCCGAATAGGGATCCCAATCGACGTAGGCAAACTGGTTTCTGATCTCCTCCATCAACGTCGAGGAGAAGACGCCCGTCTCGTGAGCCGTGACCATGATTCAGTCTCCTGCAATTCGTACGACCGCCGAGCGCCGCTCCCGCTCAGCGCTTGCCGACGGCGGCGTTCGGGACGACCCAGTCGACGGCGGGCAGATCCACCTGCGCCGGCACGTCCGACATGTCGCCGGTCTGCGCGAACTTCATCACCGCGCGCCGAAAACTCGCCGAGGCCCTCATCGCATCGCCGAGCGAGCC
Source organism: Acidobacteriota bacterium (assembly GCA_026393735.1). Classification (GTDB taxonomy): domain Bacteria; phylum Acidobacteriota; class Vicinamibacteria; order Vicinamibacterales; family JAKQTR01; genus JAKQTR01. Next base: position 6,094 of record JAPKZP010000485.1, on the reverse strand, counting down.
GTGCGACCCCCCGACCACCTTCACCAGTGTGTGGTTCTTGAAGAACGGCGCCAGTTCGAGGCCGTTCTCCTGCGGCGTGGACACGTCCCAGGTTCCATACGCGATGACCGCCGGGATGCTGGTGTCGAAGTTCTTCCGGAACGCGTTGCCAAGGTCGCTGTGCCAGATCGGGCAACCCGCCTGGTAATCCAGGTTCACCTCGCCGAGCACCGAGACAGCCTGATCCGCGTTGAGTCTCGCCTCTCGGCCCGGACTGATCCCTGATCCGCAATCGAGCATGAAGTAGCTCGCCGTCCGGTAGCCTTCCTGTGGAGCGACGAGCGACAACGCCGCCTGGGTGAAGTCCCCCTTGTAGAGGGCCAGCACATCCGCGGGCCAGGTCTGCATGCCACGCCGCGAGGCCACGCGGCCGGAATAGCCCATCGCCAATTGCCGCACGCGCCACGCGTCGAAGAGGACAACTTGGGGCCGGCCAGTCGCCGGATTGGTGACCGTCACCTTGACGGGTGCCTTCTCGACGCGATCGATAACGGTCTTGAACGCCTGGAGCAGGCCGCCCTCCGGGATCATCCCTTTCAGGGCCGGGGCCTGGTCGGCGGCAGCCGCCATCCTCGAGACCGATCCCAGCACGTCGCTTGGCATGTCGTACGTGTGGTCGGGCCCTTCCATCCCGAACAGGACCGCGCGCGCCACGATGCCCGGGTGGAAGCGCATGATCGCCATACCCCAATGGGAGCCGAAGCTCGCCCCCCACAGGGTGATCATGTCGTAGCCCAGCGCGCGTCGTACGTCGTTCACGTCGGCGGCCGCCTCGACCACGGTGAAGCCGCGCAGATCCAGTCCCTGGCTGTCCCAATACGCTTTGCACGCGACGGACATCTGCCGGAAGCCGGCGGCGGCGGCCTCCCGGGTGATCGGCGCGTCCCGCGGCAGCTCCGGAGCGCGGTCGCACAGCGTCGTCGGCTTGGATGGACCAATGCCGCGTTGGCTGACGACAACGAGATCGGCGATCTCCCTGAACGGCAGAATGTCGGATTCGTAGAAGCCGGACCGCGCGAGTCGTTCCGCCAGCCCGAGGAAGTTCGGCCCCCCATGCAGGAGAAACACGGGCGGCGTTCCCTTCGTCGCGCCCGCGTTGGCCTTGAAGCGGTAAATCTCGAGCGCGAGGACACCGCCCGCCGGGTTGGAGCGGTTCACCGGGACGTACATGGTGCCCCGTTCGGCCTCGGCGAATCCGCCGGCCGCGAGGGGAATGCGCTCCGAGCCGAGGAAGAGCGTCCCCGGCGCCGGCCGGGCAGCCACGATGGTGCTGCCGGCGACCGGCGCGGGGCCTGGAGCGGGCTGGGCGTAGCCGAACCCGGACATGGCCGTCACGAGCGTCGAAACGGCCAGCGTCAGAAGCCATTTGCGGGACATCGCGTGTTCTCCTCGAAGCGACGAATGCACGGACTGCAGGCCGGAACCGGACCTCATCGGTTCACAAGGATCGACTCCGCGTAGAGCAGGTCGCCGGAGAATCCGTCGAAGAACTGGAAGATCACCTGGGGATGCGGGTACGACACCCAGCGAGGTGTCTTGGCCTCGAGCCGGTTGTCGAACACGTTGTTGACCTGCACCACGGTGTAGATCGGCTGCCGCACGAGTTCCGCCGGCACGTCGGGCAGGAAGTAGCTCGACCACCGGATCTCGCACTTCCGGCCCGACGAGTCGAAGGTGCCGTTGGGCGGCGGGTTTCCTTCGGCGTCCGCCCGGTGATTGCGGGAGTTGTGAGGCCCGGACGCCAGCTCCCAGATGCGGTCGGTGACCTTCACCGAGAAGCTGTTGTGCACGTCGCCGGTCAGCACGAACACGTGTTTGCCCAGGGACTCCCAGAACTTGATGAGTTCTTCGCGCTCGGTGACAAACCCCGTCCAGGCTTCGTCGTGTGTCGGGGCCGCGCCGGCATTGGCCTCACCGGCACTGGCCGTCGGCGTCCCGCCGACATGCGGAATCATGAAGGTCACCTGCGAGATGACGAAGAAGAAGTCCGCGTCGCTCTTCTTCATCCGGTCCATCAGCCACGCCTTCTGGACCGCGCCCAGCATGGTCAGGTCAGGCCGGTTCGCATGCGACGTATCGCTCAAGCCCCTGTAGCTGCGGGTGTCCAGATAGAAGAAGTGGGCGTTCCCCACGCGCTGATCGTGGTAGGACTGGCGCGCGATGCTGTAGGTCGCGACGCCGTCAGCTTTGGCGGCCGGCCGCACGCGAAGCCGGTGTGCGTCGAGCCTTTCGATGATCTGGTAGACGTTGGCGTTGGGGTCGCCTGCCACGCCGGGGAGGCTGTCCAGATCCCGCTCCGGCACGCCGGCAGCGACGCCGCCCCAGTTCACGTGCAACTCACCAGGCTCGCGGAAGTCCGATGCGAGCTTGGAGAAGTCGGCCTGCGGGTCCGTCAGGATATCGCTGCCCGCCTTGAGCTGGGCCTGGCCGAAGTGGATGGCCCCGGGCGGGATGGGATTGGCCCAGCCGACGTAGTCGTACCACGCCTCGGCGCCGATGTCGCGGAACACCGCCCTCCGGTTGCGCCGGCCGACTTCGCTCGTCCCATCGACGTTGTCGAGAATCTCGTGGTCGTCGAACGTGAAGAACGCCGGAACGTTGCGATGCCAGGCCGCGAGCGCCTTGCCGCGCTCGAGGTACAGCTTGTAGTTCTCCCAGACCCCGACAATGCCCGGGGCGAGGTTCACGATCCGGGGTGCCTGATCGGCGGTGAGGCCAACCTGGCTGAGCCATTCCTGCACGCGGTAGTCGCGCTTCTCTTCGTAGATGAAGTCCCCGTTCTGGATGTGGAAGTAGACCTTGTCCTTCAGGTGCTCCAGCATCGTCTTGAACGCGGGAGGCCAGGGCCCCTCACCGGCAGGTCTCTGGTTGTTTCCCGTTCCGAACTCGAATCGGAAATTGAAGAGGCCCTTGGGGTTGTGTTGCGCGTTGCGATACGCCTCGGCGACGGGCAGGGTCAGGAACGAGCCGTCAGGCTTGACTGGCGGTGTCGCGTCCCCGGCGACGACCTGGTAGTAGTACTTGGTGCCGGGCGTCAGTCCCTGCACGAGCACCCAGCCTGTGCTGTCGTGTTCGATCGCCGTCGTGCCCGGGGCCGACAATGCGTCGAGGCGCGTCGGGTCGAGCCCGTACCGGACGCGGAAGGTCCCAGGGCGCGACGTGCGTACCCAGACGCCGATCTCCGAGGAGCCGAGCCGGCCCAGAATCGGGCCGTGGGTCACCGTCACCGGCGCCTGCTGCCCCGACAACGGGATCAGGGCGCAGCACATCACGAGCAGAATCGACAGCCGCACGGCTTTCATTGCGTCTCCTTGCACTTCGGACTTCTTGCGCGCTACGGGCGAGCGACCAACCCGCCACGGGGGCCGGACGAAGGACTGCGCCCGGGCCCCGAGGCCCGGGCGCGAAGCTCGCCCACTAGAACATGAAGCGAACCGACAGCTGGAACACCCGCGGGAACTGCAGGGCCCGGCCCAGCCCGTAGTTGGGACTGTACGTCTGGTTGGCGTTGTCCAGCCACTGTTCGTACGCGCCCCGGTTGGCGACGTTGAAGACGTCGAGCGCCGTCTGGATCTGGCGCCCGCCGAGGACGTTGAAGCCGTAGCCCACCCTGAAGTTGAACACCTGGAGGGGCTTCAACTGGAGTTGGGCGTCACCGCGCGTGGGCCCGACGAAACGGATCGTCGTCGCCAGCGGATTCGAGACCACGCGGCCGTTCGAAAGCGTCACGGTCGAGGGGCCGAACTGCGGGTCGGCCGCGGCGATTCTCGTCACGACCGGGCCGGAGTACGCGCCGGACTGGTACGAGTAATTGAGCGCGAGCACGAAGCCCTTCGGCGCGAGGTAGGTGCCGCCCAGCCGGAAGTTGTGCTTCTGCCAGGACGGGCTCCGCGTGTCGGCGGTTCCGGAAAGACTGTTGGTCACGTTGCCGCGGATGCTGCCGATCCCCTTGTCGTTGTCGAACGCGTCCGGCTGGATGAACGAGGCCGGGTCGTTGGGCTGCCACGTGCCCGCGTTGTGCTGGAATGCCCGCGTGTAGGCGCCGATCACCTGCAGCCGCTTGCCGCGCTTGCTGGCGTTCAGCGAGATCCCGTCGTAGACGTACTGGTTCCAGCTGTTGTTCGTAATGGCGTAGATCTGGTTGAAGTTGACGTCCTTGTAGCCCTTGAACACGTTGCCGTCGTAGATGCCGTTGGTTTCGACGAGCGCCGGGAGGTCTTTGTACTCGCGGTGTGCATAGTCCACGCTCACCTTTACCCCGGCGGGCAGCTGACGGTTGTAGCCGAGGGTCCATTCGTCGATGAAGGGCTGGTGGTGGTTCGGATCGGGATAGCGGTCGGACTGCGCTGACGTGCTTCCCGGGGTCACGAGCACCGTCTCGAAGACGCCGTCGAGGTTGTTGTCGTAGTAGTTCGTCACCGTCGACGAGGCCGCGCCGACGCTGCCGAGGTTCCGGGGCATCGGCATCTCGTGCACGCGGGCGTAGCTGGCGCGCGCGATGTTCTTCCCGTCGGCGGTCAGCAAGTACGTGCCTCCCACGCGCGGACCCACGTGCCATGCGTCCTGGAACTGGACGTTGAAGACCTTCTCCTCCGCCTTGATCCAGTCGAAGCGCACACCCATGTTGACCGTGAGCCGCGGCGTCGGCTTCCAGGCATCCTGGACATAGAGCCCCAGGTCGGTGGCGACCGTCTGGTCCTGCTCGAGCGACGGGAGGGTGAAGACCTGCCGGTGGAACGGGGTGTAGCCGGCCGCCGGGTTGCTCGCGTTCTTGAGGACGACTTCCTCGAGCGCGAAGCCGTTGTTCGGATACTGGATCTCGTCAGAGCCGTTGAGCGACTGGAAGAACAGGCCGCTCTGAAGCTCGTGCGATCCGCCCCACCCCGACTTGTAGTAGGTCGTGTCGGCCTGGAACGTCTTCTTCGACGCCGGCGAGATGCCGAACGACGAGACATTGTTCATGAGGGCAATCTCGCCGGTGCCGGTGATGCGGCCGCTCGAGATGAACGTGCCGGCATGGACGGACCGGGACGGGCCGTCATGGATGTAGCCGTCGTAGATCGAGAAGTTCGAGTTGGTGGACTTGTTGTTGTAGGACCCCATCACGCGGGACGTCAGCCGGCTGCCCCAGACCGACTGCAGGCGCACGCCGATGCCCGTTCCGCCTGCGGACGTCACCGCGAGAGGCTCCGTGTACCACTCGCGGTCGCCGCCCTCAGGATGGATGTCGCGCTCCCAGAACGCCACCAGCTGGTGCTTCGGCGAGATCTGTGCGGTCCCCTTCAGGTAGTAGTTGTGGGACAGCACCCCGTTGTCGAACGGCACGAACGAGGGATTCAAGGCGGTCAGCAGCGCAACCTGCTCCGGCGTGCGGCCGAGCCCGGAATACTGCCGGGTGTACCGGTAGGCGCCGTAGAACCAGATCTTGCGCTTCAGAATCGGGCCACCCAGCGACAGGTCCGGCTGGAGGATCTCATTGAACCGGACCGTGCCGGCGCCGGCGTTGTTGCCGTTCCAGGATTCGGGCGTGTAGATGATGCCGGCGACGCCCTTGAACTGGTCCGTCCCGGACTTGGTCGAGACGTTGATGACCGCGCCGGACCCGAGCGGCGTGGACGCGTCGATCGTCCCCGTGGTGACCTGCACGTCGCTGATGGCGTCCGTGTTGAAGGTCAGCAGGCGGTCGGCCCGGTTCTGCCGGAAGGATCCCATGTCGGCGCCGTCGAGCTGCACGACGTGGTTCTCGAGTTCGCCGCCGCGCAGCATGTAGATCTGTCCGCCGCCCGTCGCATCGCCCGCCCTGGCGGCGATGCCTGGTGTGACTTCCAGGAAGTCGGAGAACTGGCTCCGTGACGTCAGTGGCAGATCGCGCTGGAACTTGCCGCTGATGTTTACCGAGTTCGTCGCCTTCTGGACCTCGAGCAGCGGGGTTTCCGCCGTGACTTCGACCGTCTGCTCGACACCGCCGATCGCCATCGGAATGTCGAAGGAGATGTTGAGGCCCGCGCGAACGCCGACAGCCTGGCGCACGAACTTCGAGAAGCCCGGGAGCTCG
>JAPKZP010000480.1 GCA_026393735.1 Acidobacteriota bacterium | reverse complement strand
TCACCACGCCATCGAGCCCGGCCGGCGTGACACGTCCCAGCACGAAGGTCGGCGTCCCCTCGACGCCGACCTTCCGCGCCTCGGTCATGTCGCGCTGGATCTCCGCGTCGAACAATGTGCTGGCCGTGCAGTCGGCGAACAACTTCGCGTCCAGCTTGAGGTCGGCGGCTGCGCCCGTGATGAACGCGGGCGACAGACGTGCCGCGCCGCGCAGCAACGCCATCCGCATCTCCCACCACTTGCCCTGCGCGCCCGCGCAACGGGACGCGCGCGCGGCCGCCATCGCCTGCGGGTGGAAATCGAGCGGGAAGTCGCGGCTGATGAACCGCACCTTTCCCGTGTCGATGTAGGCCGCCTTGATCTGCTCGAAGGCCGTCGTCGTGAAGCGGTTGCAGTACGGGCACTGCAGGTCGGTGAACTCCACGAGCGTCAGCGGCGCATCCGCGCGGCCGAGCCAGGGCCCCGTGGGATTGTCGAGCGTGACGCGCCGGTCCGGCGCCGGCTCGGGTGCCTGCGGCTGCGTGACCCGCTCGAGCGCCTGCCGGATCGCCCGAAGCTCCTTCAGCATTTCCTCGGCCTGCTGCTGCGTGATGCCCTGTGCGTCCGCGGTGACGGGCATGGCGGCCATGATGCAAAGCAGAGCGGCGACGGCAATCCAGGTCGGGCGGATGTTCATGGGATCATCATAGCGCGACCCGCGCGGGGACGCCCGGGATCGGATATCCTCCCTCACCATGCCAGCGGGGCGCCGCGCGCATTCCTCGGCCGTCGATCTGCTGTTCGGCGGCGGACAGGCTCCCGTCCTCACAGGCATCCGGACGCTGTGGGACCACTTGCGCTAGAACCCGAAGCGCACGCCCATCTGGAACTTGCGCGGCTGCGCTGCGGCGACCGGCTGACCGAAGAGCGGCGACGTCATCGTGAAGCTGTAGGCCGTGTAGTTCACGCGGTTCAGCAGGTTCTGGCCTGTCAGGTAGAACTCGATCCGATAGCGCTTGTCCGCGGCGCCGCCGCCAAAGCCCGGCGCCAGACCGCCCCCGCCGCCGGTGTTGATCACCACCTGCATGCCGCCAGGACCGCCCGCCTGGCGTGGCTTGCCGAAACCGAACCCGTAGGAGATGCGTCCGCCAAGATCGCACTGAACTGCGCCCCTCGCGGCGTTGCGCGACACGCCGGCCGGGCGATCGTTGAACACGCCGTCCGCGTTGTCGTCGCGGCCAGTCGTGATGTTGTACGGCGTGCCGGACTGGGCGCGAACGTTGACCCCGAGACTGACATTCCTCACGGGCGACATGCTGAGCGACGCGCCGACACGGTGCCGGATGTCGCCGCCCGACGGCCCCCACTCGGCCTTCAGGTTGTCGCGGCTGGCCGGAATCTGGAACGCGCCGGTCGTGTTGGAGTCGTTCTGCGACCACGTGTAGTTCACCGACAGGAACGTCCGCTTCCAGTCCGTCCTGACGAAACTGTAAAAGAGGCTCAGCGCCTGCGACCGCGAGCTCGCGTCGGTCGCCAGTTCGACGTCATTCGCCAGATCGGGGTTCGGCCGGACGCCGGCCACGGGGTAGTTCAGGTTGCGGCCCCGCAGCAGGCCCCGGCCCCACCCGCGCGAGTAGCTCGCATTCATGCGGCTGTTCTTTGTCAGCACACGCTCCACGCCGACAGTCATGCGGTTGGCAGAGGGCAGGTCCATTGCATCCGACCACAGATATCGGTTTGTCGGCGGCGTCGTGCCGACAAGCCCCGGAAGCGGATACTCGGGGTCCTGGACGTTCAGCTCTCGCTGCTGGACGCCGTCCACGAGCAGCGTCTGCTTGTACAGATCGCCCGGGATCCAGTCGTAGAAGTAGCCGTAACTGCCGCGCAGCGTGATGCTGCCGCTGCGCCGCGGCGACCACGCGACCGAGACACGCGGCGACAGGTTCCACCGGTCGCCCACGTGCGACTCCGCGCCGTAACGCACGCCGGGCGAGATGAGGAGGCTGCGCGCCACCCGCCAGTCGTCCTGGACGTAGGCAGCGGCCTGGAACGTCGAGTACGTGACGTCCGGACTGCCGACGCGGATCGTGAAGTTCGACGCCCGCGCCGCGTTGTAATCGGCCAGGCTCGCGAACGTGTACGTGCCGAGGTAGTTCGAGTTTGCATCCGACCGGCACGACCCGCCTTCGAGGCGGACGCCCGTCCTCCACGAGTGCGAGCCTTTCACGTAGGCGAGATCGCTCGCGATCTCGAACTCGAAGCCGCGCTGGCCGCCGCGCTGCTGGCCGCCGCCCCCCGTGAATGCGTCCTGGACGCGCACGGTCGGGCGCTCGACGTTCGACTGGCTGCTCGCGCCCGTCCACTTCAGCTGCACGCGAGACTCGGTGAACATGCGGCGCCTGACAGGACCGTTCTCCGAGAAGCGAAACAACGTCGTTGACGATTCACTGGTGTAGGCGCGCTCGAACAGGTTGTAGCCGCCCACACCGAGGTTCTCGGTGGTGCTCGCGTCGCGATCGACGCTGACGCGCAAGGCATGGTCCTTGTTGATCGCGTGATCGATCCGCGCGTTCAGGTTGTAGCTGTCGCGCGGCTGCCGGATCGTGTCGGTCGTGGTCGTCCCGTCCGGCAGCACGGCCAGCAGGTTCGGCGACGAATACTGCGACCCGACGCCGGCGTTGATCGAGAACCCGGTCTTGTTGGGCCTGATGGTCCCGCTCACGCCGAACATCGTCTGCCGCAACTGCTCGTCGGCCTTCGTCGGCGTGAACGCGTTCCGCGCATTGAGTGCTTCGTCGAGGAAGTTGAAGTCGACGTTGCCCCTCAGCGGCCCGTTCCCGGGCATCGTCATGATGTCGATGAACATCATGCCGGACATGCCGCCGTGGTTCTGCGCCGCGAACATGTCCATCTTCGGCAGGCGGATCGACCGGATCTGGGACTTCGGCGGAAGCTTGCCGCCGGTGAAGCCGTCGACGCGCAGCACGGCGCCCGGCGGCGCGAGGGCCTTGAGCGCGGCTTCCATCTCGTCCGGATCGTCCGGCAACGCGTCGATCTGTTCGCGGGTAAGTACCGTGCTGAAAGCGCTGCCCTGGGAATCGAGGGCAGCCGACTGGTTGTCGCGGCCGACCGTGACTTCCTGGTCGAACTTGGAGAGCTGGAGCGTGAAACGGCGGCGCACGTCGCCGCCGCGCACGCGGACGTCCTGAAGAACCGATGTCGCGAATCCCGGGAACTCCACCCGGACCGTGTACCGGCCGTCGACAAGCCCTCCTATGACAGCGACACCCGTGTGATCCGTCATGACGGGCTTAAGAGGCGCGGCGTCACCGCCTTCCTGGCTGGTGACGGTGACCTTCGCGCGCGGGATCATCGCGTTCGTCTGGTCGGCCACCGAGACGACCAGCCTCCCGCGCCGAGCCTGATCCTCGGCGCGAGCCGCGGTCGACACGGCCACCAGACAGGCGAGCACGATGGCGACGATCCTGGCAGGCACGACAGACGGCCCCTACTTGGCGACCTGGAACTTCTTCGCGTCGATCTTCGGGTTGACCTTGAACTCGTCGAAGACCATTTCCTCGGTCGGCTTGCCGTCGATCGATCGCTGAATCTTGAACGGCAGCTTCACGCCGCTGACCGTCTGGTAGTCAGAGTAGTAGACGCGGAACTCGACGACCCGAAGCTTGGCCTCAGCCTCTTTCCGGCGGGCTTCCACGTCCTGCCGCATCTTGTCGAGCTCCTCCGGCGAGGGCGGTCCGCCGCTGCCGCTCCGCTCGACGCGCTGCACCACCTGCGTGCCGCCACCGCCGCCCGCGACGACATTGGCCCCGCCAGGCCCGCCAGGGGCGCCGCCTGGGCCACCCATCTGGATCACGAGTGGTTCCTTGGCCATCCAGCTCAGCATCAGCGGCATGTGCGTCTGCGCGTCGATGAACAGCTTCGCGGCAAAGTCGCCCTCGCCCTTGACGTCGATGACATCGGCCTTGCCGTCTGGCGATTCAGCCTGGCCGCCGTAGGTGAACTCCAGCGGGTACGCGGCGGGCGACGAGGCGAACATCCCGAGCGTCAGCCGTGCGAAGTCCTTTCTGTTGGACAGGAGCCGCAGGCGGTCCGCTTCGGCCTTCTGTTCGGGTGTCATCTTCTCCGGGTCGGTCGACGCGCCGCCGGGGCCCGCGATGCGGATGACGATGTTGCCGCCCGCGAGGTTGGGGGGACGATCGATTTCCTCGATCACCTGGCCGCCGTTGAACCCCGAGTTGCGGTAGATGCTCATATTGCCCATTGACGCCAGAACGCTGTGCATCAGGTACTTGTCGGGGAGGTCCATGGAGACTTCGAACTCGTTCTCCACGGTGTTGCCGCCCGGGCCTGTTCGCAGGATGCGCCCGCTGCCCGCGAGCGTCTTCACGGTCGCAAGCTTGTCGCCACCCAGCGCCGCTTGCGCGTCGGCCAAGACCTGGCCTGGATCCTTGCCCTGGCCTGCCGCCAGGGTTTCGGCCGCAACCAACGCGACCAGGGCCGTCGTGATGATGTGCTTCATGTCATCTGCCTCCGCGCGGGGCGCACTCGCCGCCCCACGCTACTTTTGGACGATCCGATGAGGCCGTCTGGCCGTCCCGCGGTGGTTGATCTGACGAAAAAAGGACGCCAGGCGCGTAACAAGGCCGGTGAGACCGCTCGACCTGCCAATATGCCCCGGAATCTGCATGGTACACTCAACGCCGTGCACGGGCATCGCCTGGCTGCGGCAGGAGATCGAACCCAACCCCAAGGTCCCGCAGCACATCCTCACAGTGCACGGCCTGGGCTACACGTTTGTCGGTTAGCGAGCAGAGGACACACCATGCAGATGACGCGAAGACGCTCGATTGTTGCTTTTGCGACCGTGCTCCTGATTGCCACGGCATTCGTCCGGGCCCAGGAGGGAGGCTTAAAACTGGCCGAGGTCAGCCCGGGCGAGCTGCATTTCGCTCTCATGCCCAACGGCACCTACCAGGCGAACGTCGTCGGCGACATCACGAAACCCGGGCCCTATGCGGTTCGCACGAAACTGCCGGCCGGGCTCCGCCTTCCGCCGCACTTCCACCCGGAGCCCCGAATCGTGCTCATCGTGAGCGGCACGCTGTACGTCGGCTACGGGGATCGGTTCGATGAAACGAAGATGGTTGCGCTGCCTGCCGGAAGCGTGTTCACGGAGCCCAGCAAGCAATCGCATTTCACCTGGGCGAAGGACGGCGAAGTCGTCCTGCACGTGACCGGCCAGGGGCCGAGTGCCACGACCTGGCTGGATCAGAAGTAGGGGCGGACCCCCGTGTCCGCCCGGGCAAGGGTCCAGGATCTACGTCTTGAAGTACCGTGCCTCCCGGTGATGGACGATGAGCGTGGCGGTTGACTGCTCGGGGATGAGCTGACCCGCAGAGGTCAGCATCATGTTGAGTTCCCGCTCTGCCGGCAGCAACTGGAACACTTTGCGATGCTCCTCCACGTCAGGGAGCGCGCCGAAGCCCCAGGCAAACCGCAGGCCGCGGCTCTCCGCGAGCCCCAGCTCATGCTTGATCTGATCGAACAGCAGTTCGGTGGCGGCTTCCGCTGTCTGGACCGCCAGCCCGTGCGAGAAGTACGCCTCGCTGTACTCGTTCTGCCGGTCCATCGCGTCGAACCGCTCGGTCGCGGCCGCGCCGACAGTCACGACCTGCAGCGCAACAAGGTCCATCCGGGGCGATCCGACCGGCAGGAAGAAGTCCGAGAGGCAGAGCCGTTCGTCGCCGGGCTGCCGCGGGAACGAGAACCGCGCGAGCACCTCGTCGTGCTTCTCGGGATTGAACACGAGCAGGTCGTTGCCTTCGGACAGCGCAGGGAAGTACCCGTATACCGCCTGCGGCGCGAGCCAGCCGTCCTCGAGCGCCTGCTGCTTCATCTGCTCCAGCCGCTCCGCGAACTCGCTGAGCACCGGTTTCCAGTCGGGCCCGCGCTTGTTCGCGCCGCCCCACGACACGCGGAAGAGTCGCGTCTCGCTGAGGTGCTGGAAGACGTCGTGCAGCGGCATCGCGTGCAGCGCTTTCGCGCCCCAGAACGGCGGCGTCGGCACGTCGTCCGCGAACGCGACGATGGACGAGCGCGCGGCGACGGATGCGGTGTCGGCCACCTTCGGCTTGCGGCGCTCCTCCGCCACCCGCCGCTCGCGATCGAGCAGCTCTTTGCGCGTGACGGGATCGACGAGGCGATCGATCGTGTCGAGCCCCTCGAAGGCGTCCCGGCAGTAGATCACGCCGCCCGCGTAGATCCGCTCGTCGTCCATGACGCTGATGTCGCGGCCGAAGTCCCGGTTGATGGCCGCGCCGCCGACGAGCACCGGGATGGAGAGACCGCGGCGGTCGAGCTCCTTCACGACGAGCGGCATCTGACGCGACGTCGAGACGAGCAGCGCCGAGAGGCCGATGGCGTCGGCGCGGAGATCCACGGCCTGGTTGACGATCTCGTTGACGGGCACCTGTTTGCCCAGGTCGTGCACGCTGTAGCCGTTGTTGGCCAGGATCGTCTTGATGAGGTTCTTGCCGATGTCGTGCACGTCGCCGTACACCGTGGCGAGCACGATCCGGCCCTTCGTCGCGCCCTCGGCCCGCTCGAGGTACCGCTCGAGATGCGACACGGCCTTCTTCATGACCTCGGCCGACTGCAGCACGAACGGCAGAATCAACTCACCCGCGCCGAACTTGTCGCCGACCTCCTTCATCGCGGGCAGCAGCACCTGGTTCAAGGCGCGCAGCGCCACGGCCGACGTGTCCGGATTCGGATACCGATAGCCTGGCTGGCGCGTGAACTCGGCGATGCCCGTGAGTTCACGCACGCCGGTGGAGACCAGCGTGTCCACGTCGATCTCGCATCCGTCGCCCTGGCGGTGCAGGATGCGCCAGTGCAACCGCTCCGCAGGAGACATCCCGGCTGTCGGATCGGGCCCCGCAGCCTGGCGTAGCCGTGCGCCTTCGAAGTAGCTGATGAACCTGGCAGCTGCATCTGGACGGCGGTTGAGCAGGAGGTCTTCGGCCAGTTCACGCTGCGCGGCGGGGATCTCCGGGTACGGTGTGATCTGCTTGGGGTTGACGATTGCCATGTCGAGGCCCGCCTCGACCGCGTGATGCAGGAACACGCTGTTGAGCACCCATCGCGCCGCCGGCTTGAAGCCGTACGACACGTTCGAGACGCCCAGCGACGTCAGGACGCCCGGCAGGGTAGCCTTGATCCGGCGGATGCCCTCGATGGTGTCGACGGCCGTGTTGGCGGTCTCCGGGTCGCCCGTGGCCAGCGTGAACGTCAGCGCGTCGAAGATCAGCGCATCGGGCCGCAGTCCGTACTCACGCGTGGCGATGTCGTAGATCTTCTGCGCGGCTTCGAGCTTCCGCTCGACCGTCTTCGCCATGCCGTGCTCGTCGATCGTGAGCGCAATCGTCGCCGCGCCGTAGTCGCGAATCAGCGGCAGCATGGCGTCGAGGCGCTGCCGGCCGTTCTCCATGTTGATCGCGTTGACGATCACGCGGCCTGGTGCGGCTTCCAGCGCGACCTCGAGCACCTCGGGCTCGGTCGTGTCGATGACAAGCGGCGCCTCCACCGTCTGACTCAGCTTGCGGACGACCTGCGACATGAGGAACACCTCATCGCGCCGCTCGGTCATCGCCACGCACACGTCCAGCGTGTGCGCCCCGCCGTCCATCTGCTCCCGCGCCAGCGCCGCAATGCCGTCGTAGTCTTCGGCGAGCAGCAGTTCCTTCATCTTCTTGCTGCCCTGCGCGTTCAGCCGCTCGCCAATCAGCATCGGCTTCGGATCCTGGATCAGGCTCGCCGCCGAGATGCCAGACGACACGATGGGAAGCGGAGGCGCGGTGCGGCGCCTGGGCTTCGTGCCAGCCAGGGCGCCGGCCAACTTGCGAATGTGATCCGGCGTCGTGCCGCAGCAGCCGCCGACG
>JAPKZP010000679.1 GCA_026393735.1 Acidobacteriota bacterium | reverse complement strand
CGGGTAGCGGAACGAGCCCGTGTCCGTCACGATCGCCACGAAGAGCTGCGTGGCCATGTCCGCCGTGATCGTGGCGCCCAGCTCGGTGATGATGTCGAAGACCATCTCTCCGCACGCGGCCGCCGAGCCGTCGAACCACTGAACCGCACCAAAGCCCGTATTGCCCGCGTGATGATCCACGTTGATGACGAAGTGCTCCGCCAGGCCGGCGAGGCCCGTGCGGTCGAGGTCACCGCATTCGAGCACGACCACCGTCTCGGTGCCGGGGGGCACGGTCTCGGCCATCTGGATGTCGCCGACGCCGGGAAAGTCGGCGAGCTGGTTCGGGGCGCGGTCGCGGTTGATGACGACCGCCTGCTTGCCGATCGCCTGGAGCGCCCAGGCCAGGGCCAGGGCCGACCCGATCGCGTCGCCGTCGGGACGCACGTGCGACGTCAGCACGAACCGGTCGCTCTCGCGCAGCGCGTCACACACGCGGCGGCACCCGCCGTGATCAGTCGCCTTCAGTGGGCTCATCGTCGTGAGGGGCCTCGTCGGGAGCCGCCGGCTCCGGCGCATCCTGCCGGCGCGCGGCGTCTTCCTCGTGGATCTCGTGAATGATGCGCTCGATGCGATCGTGCTGCTCGACGGTCTGATCGAACCGGAATTCGAGCTCCGGAACCCGGCGGAGCCGCAGCCGTCCCGCCAGCTGATGTCGCAGAAACGGGGTCGCGCGCTGGATCGCGCGGGCCGTATCTTTGCGCGCGGCGTCGGTGGCCATCGTCGTGTAGTAGACCCGCGCAATCTGGAGGTCCGCCGTCAGGCTGACCCGCGTGATGGTGATGAACCCGATGCCGGGATCGTGCACCTCCCGCGCCAGCATGTCGCTGATCTCCGCGCGGATCTGGTCGCCGAGCTTGTTGGGACGAAAGCCTTGTGCCATGCGGACTCTACCTGAGGAACTGCACGTCGGTGCGGGTGACCAGGCCGGGTTCGACCCGCTCGATCTCGTCCACGACGGCCGTCAGTTCCCGGCCCGCGTGTTCATCGGACGTCGCCACGGTGACGATGCCCAGGCCGGCCCGCTGCCAGAGGTCCTGGTGCTCGACCTCGGCGACGGCCACGTTGAACTTCGCCAGGCGGTCCTTGACCCGCCGCAGCACCATGCGCTTGTCCTTGAGCGAGCGGGAGCCCGGCAGGAACAACTCCACCGAGAGCAGCGCCACGACCATGCGGACGTCCTGAACTCCACGCCGCGCCGGCGCGGCGGCCGGCCGGTCCTACGCCGTCGGGACCGCCGCCAGTTTCTCGATCATGAAGACTTCGATCACGTCCCCGACCTTGATGTCGTTGTAACGCTCGAAGCCGATGCCGCACTCGAAGCCGGCCTTCACCTCGCCCACGTCGTCCTTGAAGCGGCGCAGCGAGCCGATCTTGCCTTCGTGGACCACGACGTGGTCGCGAAGCAACCGGGCTTGCATCTCGCCCGCCCTGGCCACGCGGCCGTCGGTGACCATGCAGCCGGCGATCGTGCCGAATTTCGGCACCTTGAACGTGTCGCGCACCGCGGCCGCCCCGACGCGCCCTTCGCGGAACGTCGGCTCGAGGAGCCCCGCCATGCCCTTCTTGATCTCGTCGGTCACGT
>JAPKZP010000250.1 GCA_026393735.1 Acidobacteriota bacterium | reverse complement strand
TTCGCGGCGAACACCGCGAACCGCACCGACAGCGCGAGAACCACGACACCGACGACTGTCAGGGCTGTGCGGGACGAGACGCGCCGCGCGAGCAGAGCGTGGCCGGCCAGCACGCCTTCGGCCATCAGGAATACGAAGCCAATCGCTGGAAGGTACAGGTACCGGCCCGTGCTGCTCCACGTAAAGAACGCGACGGGCGCAATGTTCACGATGATCCACGCGACATAGAGCCTCACCCGCGGCGTGCCACGAATCACAAGTGCGGCCCCGACCGCGAGGATCGCCGCGAAGGACACGAGCGTGCGCTTCCCGACGTACAACCAGACGATGTACTCGAGCGCGTGGGGAATGGCGTGCCAGCCTAACTGGTAGTGGCCTTCCTTCACGAGGTAGCTTCGCGTGTTCACGATGTACTCGATGGCCAGGTAGCCGGCGAGCAGCAGTGCGTGCGGCCCGTACCGAAGAGCCCGGCGAGCCAGGTCCTTCCACGCGAGCGGGTTGCCGGCTTCCACGAGGTGCGTGGCCTCGACGGCGATCATCATGACCACGAGCGTGGCGGAACTCTCGTGGGTCAGCAGGCACGTGGCGAACGAGGCGAGAGCCGCCGCATACAGCCAGCGAGATCCGCGCTGGAGGAACAGGAGATGCAGCCAGATGGCCAGCACGTACCAGATCGCAGGCAACTGGTCCGTGATGGCGCCTATCCATGACACGGCGTCGACGAATCCCGGGAGCACGGCGAAGAAGAGCGCGGCGAGCCCGGCGAACGCGCGGTTGCCCGTGAGCGATCGGCCCAGCATGTACACGAGCAGCGTGACGAGGACGTGGATGCCGACGCTCACCAGGTGGAAGGCCCTGGCGTCGCATCCAAAGAGCCGGTAGCCGAGGTAGAAGTACGTTTCGATAACAGGCCGGTAGAAATGGTCGTAGCGGTCGAGGTGGATGAAGCGCGCCGCCTCGAAGCGGTATGCGCTCTGCAGCCACTGGAAGTCGTCGTTGAAGAAGTAGCTGTCGATGGCTGACGCGTAGATGAGCGCGACCGCGATGGCCAACGCCACCGCGGCCGCGCCCCACAGGGCCGCCGCCTGCGTGCGCATTCGATCAGGCATCGATACCGTCTCGGCCCCGGATGTCGTCCCTTACCTGCCGCCGCGGCCGGTGGCGGCCACGACAGGCCGCTTTGCGCCCCCTTGCGGCGTTTCCCGCGACAGCTCCAGGATGTCCACGGTCTCCGACGACGCGCCGAGCAGGTACTTCGCGAAGTAGTCGGCGCGCAGCCAGAAGAAGTAGTCGTTCAGCGGCCCGTAGCTGTGGCGCTGCCCGGGCATGACGAAGAAGTCGAACCGCTTGTTCGCCTTGATGAGCGCGTCCGCCACACGCAGCGTGTTGGCCATGTGGACGTTATCGTCCATGTCGCCCGTCACGAGCATGAGGTGGCCTTTCAGGTTCTTCGCGATTTCCGAGTTGCGATCGATCGTGTACTCGAACTTCACCTTCCCGTCCTTGTCGGTCACTTCCTTCACGCCGTGGTGCTTCTCGCTCCACCAGCGGTTGTACACGTTGTTCTCGTGGTTGCCCGACGAGGAGACCGCGACCTTGAAGAAGTCCGGGTACACGAGCAGCGCGGCCGTCGACATGAAGCCGCCGCCGGAGTGCCCGTAGATGCCGACGAGGTTCATGTCGATCCAGGCGTTCTTGCGCGCGAGCTGCTCGATCGCGGCCTTCTTGTCCGCCAGCCCGTAGTCGCGCAGGTTGCCGTAGCCGTAGTTGTGGTACCACTTCGACCGCTGCGGGTTCCCGCCCCGGTTCCCGACCTCGATGACCACGAAGCCCATGTTCGCGAGTGCGATGTTCGCGCTGCGCGGCGAGAAGGTCTTCGTGACGCTCTCGGTCTGCGGGCCCGGGTACACGAACGCGATGATCGGGTAGCGCTTCGCGGGATCGAAGTCGAAGGGCTTGTACATCACGCCGAACAGGTCGGTCACGCCG
Source organism: Acidobacteriota bacterium (assembly GCA_026393735.1). Lineage (GTDB taxonomy): Bacteria > Acidobacteriota > Vicinamibacteria > Vicinamibacterales > JAKQTR01 > JAKQTR01. The sequence continues at coordinate 2,940 of JAPKZP010000250.1, read as the reverse complement.
TCGTCGGCCTTTACCTTGAACGGCTCCGGGAACTTGAACCCCGCCTCGGTGAGCGCGGAGACGTCGGTCTGCTCGAGGTCGGTCAGCTTCAGGCCGGCGGCGTCGAACAACTCGGATTTCGGCGCGGTGTTCACCTGAGAGTACGTGTCGATGAGGTACTTGCCCGAATCGGAGACGACCGCGGCGTGCGACGCGTCACCGGGATCGAGGAGCTTCAGTCCGGTGCCGTCGAGGTTCACGCGGTACATGTGCGTGAAGTACGGGTCTTCCCCCGTCTCGCGGCCGTTGGCCATGAAGTACATCACGCGGAGCTTGTCGTCCACGTAGACGATGGGGCCGGTCACGTATTCGCCCGTCGTGATCTGGTTCTTGAGCGTCCCGGCGGCGTCGAACAGGTAGTAGTGGCCCCAGCCGTCGCGCTCGGACCAGTGGATGAACTCCTGGCCGTTCCCGAGCGTCCACAGCGGCTGCGTTTCGATGTAGGTGTTGAGGCGTTCTTCGATGACCGTTTTCACCTCGCCTGTCTCGGTGTTCGCCACGCAGACGTCCACGCGGTGCAGGTCGCGGCTGAGACGCCAGAAGTAGAGCGTGTCGGGGGTGTCGCTCAGCCACCTGGGCTCGGTCTTTTCCTTCTCGCGGTCTCTGGCCACGGCCCGCGCGGTCGCCACCTGGAGGCTCTGATCCTTGAACGCGTCCGCCTTCATCGTCGTCCGCTTCTTCGTGTCGCGGTCGATGACGAGCAACTCCTGCTGGTCGACGTTCTCCTCGCCGGGCATCGCGTACCGGTAGGTCTCGAGCTTCGGCCGGGGGGTGGCGAGCGAGTTGATCACCCATAGATCGGCGACCTTGCGCGCGTCGGTCCGCACGGCCGCGATCTTCGTCGAGTTCCTGGACCAGAAGAGGTTGATCGCCGGGACGCGCGGGCCGTCCTTGTGCTTCGTGTCGCCCTTCTGGTCCTTCTTGAGGGTGGTCTTCGCCTCATCGTTGAGCCGGCGCGCGAAGCTGTAGTTCTCCTCGCCGTCTGTCGTGATCTGCACCTCCTGGACCTTGGGATCGCCAAAGTCCTTGAGCGCCAGCTTGTAGTTGTCGGCGTCCATCATGAAGAGGTTGTGGCCGCGGGCGAAGATGATCGTCTTGTCGTCGGGCGAAATCTGAGCCCAGCCGGGCTTCTTGGGATCTCCCTTGAAGTCCGGGAGGAGGACGACCTTCGCCGTCGCGAGGTCGTACTCGAAGTAGAGCGTCTTGGTGGTCTTGGGCTCTTCCTCGCCTTCGGCCTTCTCGTCCTTCTTTGTCTCGTCCTTCTTGACGTCGTCTTTCTTCGTGTCGTCTTTCTTGACGTCCTCCTTCTTCACGTCCTCCTTCTTCGTCTGATCGGTCTTCTGATCGATCTGCGTCTTGTCGTCGGTCTTCTGTGTCTTCTCGTCGGTCTTCTTGTCGTCGGTCTTCTTGTCGCCGGCCTTGGGTGGCTCGGCTTTCTTTTCGCCCACGATGACGGCGTCCTTCGGCACTTCGAGCTCGAAGCGAATCACCGTGTCGTTCTTCACCCACTTCATCGTGGCCGGCGTCATGGGCAGGTGCTGCGAGTCGTACGGGATGCGCGTGATGCCCGTGAGCATGGCTGCCATGCGGGCGTTGTCCCAGAGCGGCGCCTTGGTGCGTTTGAGCGGATCGACCAGGATGAACTTGCGGCCCTGCGCGGTTTCGAAGGCGTACCAGAACCGATCTGTGGTCTCGGCCCATCGCGGGGCCACGGTGGTGTCGAAGACGAGCTTCCCGACTTTCGTCGCCATCCAGCGCGCAGCCAGATCGTAGTTGGGCTTCGGAAGCTGCCGCTCGTCGGCGCTCAGGCCGATGGCCGGCAGCACGAACGCGAGGATCGCCAGTGCGGCCAGCGCAGACGACCGGACGCGGGATGGGCACACAGACACGGAACGTGATGGCATGGACGGTTCTCCTGCAGAGGGTGAGGTGGCACGGGACGGCCTGTCCGTCGTCTCAGTCGTGCCGGTGCGTCTCCGGTAAGCCGAACTGCTGTGCGGTGTCGCCTTCGAAATCCACTTCGATGAGCACGGCGGCCTCGTCGCCCACGACCCATCCCACGTGCCCTGGCTCAATCACGACGGCGCTTGGCGCGGTGAAATCCATCGTGCAGCCGTCGGGGAACCTGACCTGCACGTGCCCGCAGACGATGAATCCGATGTGCGCGTGCATGCAGAGGTCCGTGTGCGCCACGTCCTTCATGCCGGTCACCCAGCGGAACCCCGCCGGGTAAATCGTGCGCTTGATGCGGCCCTTGCCGGCGCGGACGACGTCGAGCAGGACGCCGTTGACGTTGCGATGATCGGCGCCGTTGACAGGGGCAAACAGGACATCGGATCCGCTCATGGTCGTGGCCTCCGCAGCGTGGAACGGGTTGAGGTGCCGATTCTATGCGAAGTGAGTTCTTCGGTGGTCGTCAGAACACATACGTGCGGCGGACCACGGTCTGGTCGCCGGTCTGAATCTGCACAACAGACGTGGGTCGCGAGCCGAAGCTCTTCCCGGGAAACCCGGGCAGGCCGGAGAACCGATCGACCACGGCCACGGTCAGCGGCTGCGTCCCTTTGAGCGTGAGCGTCAGCGTTGCGCCGGAGGCCGGCGCGTTGATGTAATCGAGGCTCCACGCGGTGTCGCCGGACGCGCGTGGCGCCGTGTTGATCTTCACCGGGCGGCCGTCGATGGCCGCATCGATGACGGATGCCCCGTTGGTCCAGACCGACAGCACGTGGCCCTCCTGCGCCGGCGATACGTGCATCGTGAGTGTTCGCCCGCCCTCCGCGACGGCGTTGCCTGTTGCGGCCGCTTCCGGCGCCGGCACGTCGGCGATCGGCGCCGGGCCATTGAGGTATCCCGGTAGACCGGACGGCGTCGACCACGGCGGCACGAAAGCCGGCGGGCGAC
>JAPKZP010000514.1 GCA_026393735.1 Acidobacteriota bacterium | reverse complement strand
TTGTTCACTTCCTTCACGACCACCGTGACGACGGGCGACTCGAGGAAGCGCTTCGCCCGCCCCGCGAGCACGCCGCGAAGCTGCTCGGGTGTCAGGCCGGCGGCAACGACGTCGTTGATGAGCGGCAGCGAGATTTTCCCGTCCGGTCGCACGGTCACGTCGGTCGACAGCTCCTTCTCGCCCCAGAACACGATGGAGAGAACGTCGGTCGATCCAATCACGTAGTCCGTGGCGGCGGCGGAGGCGGCCGGTGGCACCTGCGGAACCGCGACCTGGGCCGGGCGCTGAGACGGTGCGCCGGCCGGCTTGGTCTGGGCGCTGGCAAGCGCCCCGAACCAGAGTCCCATTCCCAGGCAACAGACAACAGCCACCCGACCGGGCCGATCCGCTGCCATTCGCATCAAGAAGGTCCGAGTCATCGTCATTCCCCGTCTAACCGAACCGTCCGCAGACACCACAGACACGTGCCTGTGGACACCGCATCCTGCAGGACAACCGGGTGGGCTGCAAACACAGGGCCACCGACTCCGGAAGGGTGGTGGCAGGCGAAATCAGCCGGAATCACCTCGGTTACCAGTACCTTCGACCGCAAAGTCCCGCGACTGCAGGTTTTCCAGCCACACAGTTTGATGTGAATGTTTGGGAGGCACCCCACTTTTTGCGGAGGGTGGCCCTCGGAAAGGGCGCGCGGATCCCACGCCGAACCGGGGGATGGGCCGGGCCGAATGGCCGCGAACATGGGCTTGCGCGGCGGTTCCAGGGCGCCGCCGTGGCTTGCCGGGGGTGAGGCCTGAGAACGGAACCGGTCTTGCAGCGTCGGCTGCCAGAGGCAGGAGTGTACGTGCCATGTCATTCATGAACCCGTCTGTATGCACGCGGCCGTCCCGGTTCAACGGGTATGCGTCCTGGGTTCGCCGAGCCATGCTCGTTGGCGCGACGGCCATGAGCCTCGCCTTCATCGGCGATCACGTCATGGCCAAGGTTGGGCATCTGCCCGTTGCCGGGCTCGGCCCCGGCTCCGCCACAACGGCCGTGTCTGGCGGCCGTGCGCCCCTCGGATCGGTTTCCGACGCGCTCGTAGACGCGATCTCCCTGGCCGCGCTTGGGTTGAGTCTCATCGGCGGAAGCCGGGTGTTCGGCCGCCAGAAGAGGCGGCACGACAGCGGTTCCCGGCCGGACGCTCGCGCGGGCACCGGCCACCAACCGTCGATCGCCGTGCGGATTCTGCCGCGTCGGGCGGCTCGTTGACGCCGGCGTTTCTCGAGGGATGTTCCGGCCGGATTGAAGTGATGAGCGATTGCACCCAGCAGCTTGCTGGTCCGGATGTTGTGTCATGCAGGACTTGGCTGTGAACCTGTTTGTCTTCAGTGTCGCCGTGATCGTCTACACGATCGCCGGCTACCCGTTCGTCCTGGCCCTGCTGACATCCCTGCGCCGCCGGCGTGTCGACGGCAGGCGCTTCGAACCTCGCTCGGTCACGGTCTTGCTGGCCGTGCACAACGGCGAGGCCTGGATCGCCAGGAAACTCGCGTCGCTGCTCGCCCTGGACTACCCGCGTGAGCTGGTCCACGTCCTCGTCCTCGACGATGGGTCGACCGACGGAACCGCCGAGGTGGTGAGACGCGTCACTGATCCGCGAGTGGAACTGGTGACGCTGCCGCACGGAGGCAAGGCTCAGGCCCTCAACGCAGGGCTGGCCCGCGCGCGCGGCGAGATTCTGTTCTTTACCGACGTGCGCCAGCCGCTGCACCCGCAGAGCCTGCGCCGCCTCGTGGAGCGGTTCGCCGACCCACGTGTCGGTGTGGTGAGCGGGGAATTGGTCATACACGCTGCCAACCGGGAAGAGAGCACGGTGGGCCTGTACTGGAAGTACGAGAAGTGGATTCGCCGTCAGCAGAGCTTGCTGAACGGCATGACTGGCGCCACCGGCTGCATCTACGCCATGCGCCGCGAACTGGCGGTTCCGCTCCCTCCGGACACGCTCGTGGACGACATGTTTCTCCCGTTGTCGGCGCGCCTGCGCGGCAGCCGAATCGTGTTCGAGCCAGGTGCGAAAGCCTTCGACTGCGGGACCACGCCCGCCGAGGAGTTCCGACGGAAGGTGCGAACGCTCGCCGGGAACGTTCAGGTCGTCCGGGCGTTGCCGCGACTGCTGTGGTCCTCGAACGGGATCAGTTTTCACTTCGTGTCGCACAAGCTCGCGAGGCTGGTTCTGCCGTACGCCATCCTGCTGATGGGCCTGTCGAGCCTGTTGCTGCCCTCACCGGGCCGCGCCGTGATGCTCGCGGTCCAGGGTCTCTCCTGCCTCCTGGCGGTGGTCGATCTGCGGGTTCCGCCTTCCTGGCGGGTCAAGCGTGTGTCGTCCTCTGCTCGGACCTTCCTTGTTCTCGTGGCCGCTGCCCTGTGCGCGCCACCCGCCAGTCTGCTCGGACGCGCCGCCGTGTGGCGGCCGACACGAGCCGCGGTGGCCGGCTCCGGCGAGGTGCTCCAGGGACGCGAAGCCAACTGGCGCCGGGCGCCAGCGGTGGTCCGATGACGATCAATCCCCGGCCCGCGGCGCGCATACGCCGGCCTGTCCGCGTCGTGCACCTGGTCACGACCCTGGCGATCGGTGGCCTCGAGAAGGTCGTCCTGGACCTGGTCCGCTGCCGGACGCGGGATGTCTTCGGCGCGCACGTCGTCTGCCTCGACAGTGCCGGTGTGCTGGAACAGCGTCTGGCCGACCTGGGCGTGCCCGTCGACGTCATCGGCACGGACTGGCCGGTGGCGATCCGCATCGTGAGGCTCGCCAGGCGTCTGAGGCAACTGAAGCCGGACGTGCTCCACACGCACAACCCCCAGGCACACCTCCACGGCTCGCTTGCGGCGCGGCTGGCAGGGGTGCCTGTCGTGGTTCACACGAGGCACGGGCGCGACACCATGGAGCGGCCCGTGCTCGCGACGATCAGCCGGCTTGCGTCGCGGTGGACGTCGGGTTTCGTCGGCGTGTCAGAGGACGCCGTCAGCGTGGCGCGGGAAGTCGAGGGAGTGGCGGACCGGAAACTGCGCGTGATCCACAACGGGATCGACATGGACCACTTCGCGGCGCGAGGACCGAGGCCGGCTCAAACCGCGAAACGGGCCGTGACGGTCGGCCGTCTTGACCCCGTCAAGGATCAGGGGACGCTCCTTCAGGCCCTGCGCCGAGTCGTGGACATGGCCCCGGCGTTTCGGCTGGACATCGTGGGAGAAGGGCCGTCGCGCGGCGAACTCGAGGCCTTGCGCGACGCGCTGGGCCTTGCTGATCACGTTCGCTTCCTGGGCTACCAGGAACACGTCGCGCCGTACCTGGCCGAGGCTGACTTCTTCGTCCTGTCGTCCATCAGCGAAGGCGTGTCGATTGCACTGCTCGAGGCGATGGCCTCAGGCCTGCCGGCCGTCGCAACCGAAGTCGGGGGGAATCGCGAAGTCGTCGTGCCCGGAGAAACCGGCTACCTCGTGCCTGCACGGTCGCCGGAGATCCTGGCCGAGGTGATGCTGCGGATGCAGTCAGACGCGGCCGGACTCGAACGGATGGGATGTGCCGCGCGGCTTCGCGTGGAATCTGCATTCAACCTGCGCACGGTCGTGGAGCAGTACGAGGGGTTGTACCTGGAGTGTCTCGAACGGAACGGGGCGGATGTGACCGGCCTGTCCCGGGGGCTCGCGGTGAAGGCGTTCGAGGTGCACGTGTGATCACCTTCGTCGTCTGCGTGATCTACGTCGCGCTCATCTATGTCAGGCCGGGCGAAATCGTGCCCGCCTGGGCCGACCTTCATATCGCGGCGATTGCCCTGGGCGTGGCGGCCGTGTCGGCGGTGGGGTCACTCATCACGCAACCCCGGCGTTTTGCCAACCTGCCAAACGATCTCTGCTTCCTCGGCTTCGTGCTCGTGAGCATCCTCTCGAACCCTGCCGGCGGGAGGTTCGCCGAGGGTTACAAGGCACTGCTGGACTTGCTGCCGCTAGTCGGCTTCTACCTGCTTATCAGGATTGCGGTGCGAACCGATCGGCAGGTGCGCTGGTTCATTGGCGCGCTGGTGCTGCTCACGCTGTTTCTGGCCGTGAATGGCATCGTGCAGTACTGGACCGGCATGGGAGCCGGCGGCGCCACGGCCGTCATGGATGGATACGCGGAACCGGACGGGTCACTCATGGACGGCTCGGACGTCCAGCTCGTGAGGCGAGTCCGCGGCACCGGTATCTTCGGCGATCCCAACGACCTGGCCATGAGCCTCGTTCTGGTGTTTCCGTTCCTGTTCAGCGCGATTCTGTCGACGGATGCCGGACTGACGCGGCGCCTGCTTGCGGCTGGCGCACTCGCGACACTGTCGTACGCTTTGTACCTTACCCAGTCGCGTGGTGGCTTCGTGGGCGCCGCGGTCCTGGCGGCGGCCTACGCGTACCGCCGTTTCGGACGCTGGACCGCCCTGGTCGCGGCCACCCTGGTCGCGGTCGCGATCGTCTCCGCACCGGGCCGGCTCCGCGACATGAGCGCGTCTGAGGAATCGGCCCAGGGCCGTATCCAGGCTTGGGAAGCCGGCTTCGAGATGATGAAGTCGAGTCCCGTGCTGGGCATTGGAATGGACCAATTCACCACGCAGCACCGGCGGGTTGCCCATAACTCGTTCGTGCACGTGATGGCGGAAACCGGCCTGGTCGGCACCGTGCTCTTCGTCGGGATGTTCTACTGGTTCTTCGTGGGCAACGGCCCGCTCCGGAACGTGGCAGGCGCGGCTGTGTCGCCTCTCGCGCGCGATCTCTGGGCCAGTTGCATTGGCGCAGTCGTGTGCGTGTGCTTCCTCTCGCGGCAGTACGAACCTCTGTTGTACGTGCCCCTGGCGCTGGGCGCCGTGCGCATGTCCGTCGAACAGGTGTCCGACCAGGCGGAGCCGTTTCAGCGGTGGTGGGACTACGTGCTGCTCTTGTGCTGTTCCGCTGGTGTCGTGGTGGCCGCCTATGTGGCCGTTCGCATGCTCATAGTGTGATCTCGATCAAAAAGGACCGCGTGATGTCTTTCCAAGTACCTCCCGTCATTCGCTTCACATGCGTAATCCTGCTGCTGAGCATGGCCTGCAGCAAATCGGGGTCCGCCACGCCGGCCGGACCATCGGCGACACCGACAGACCCATCGTCCACCGCGCCGGCAACGGTGGCTCCGGCAGTCCTGACCGGAGACATCAAGACTCGCCCGGTGTTTCCATCCGACAACTGGTGGAACCTGGACATCTCAGGTGCACCCGTCGATCCGAGGTCAGCGTCGTTCATCAACTTCATCGGCGGAACCTCGAGGGTTCATCCGGACTTCGCTCCGTCTCCATATGGGATTCCCTTCGTGACGGTCCACAGCACGCAGCCCCGGGTCGCGATCGGGTCATTCCGGTATCCCACCGAAAGCGATGCCGGGGTGCCGGGTGACGCCCCGGGCTATCCCATTCCGGAGGAGGCGAAGACGGTCTCCGGCTATATCGAAGGGGCGATCCCTGGTGGCGGGGATTCCGGGGACCGGCACATGCTCCTGATTGACCTGGACCGGTGGCTCCTCTACGAGCTCTACAACGCCAGGTGGAATGCGGGCGCATCGCGATGGGAGGCCGGATCCGGGGCAATCTTCGACATGTCGTCGAATGCACGCCGCCCTGAAGGATGGACCTCCGCGGATGCCGCGGGCCTGGCGATCTTCCCGGGACTCGTCCGCTACGAGGAAGTCTACGCAGGCGCGCCGATCCGCCACGCCTTTCGCGTCACGGTCACCAGAACCAACGGGTACGTCTGGCCCGCCTCGCATGGGGCCGGCAGTACCGCAGGCGCCGTGCCGATGGGCACGCGCCTCCGGCTGAAGGCGTCGGTGAACCTGTCCGGGTACTCCCCGGCCCTCCAGCGCATATTCCAGGCGATGAAGTCGTACGGGTTGATCGTTGCGGACAACGGCGGAGAGATGTTCGTGACCGGCACGATGGATTCGCGGTGGAACAACGACGAACTCAATCCGGCGTTCCATGGCCTCCATGCGTCCGACTTCGAAGTGATCCAGTTGGGATGGAAGTAGGCCAGACCCAGGGGCCGGACGACGGCTGTCAAGACGGGCGGCGCGGGCGGGCAACGCGTCTGAACAGGTCATGATACGCGCGCCCCATCGCCGGAAAGGAGAACTGCGTGCGTGCGCGGGCGCGGGCAGCCTGGCCCATCGCGTCGCGCTGCGCCGGGTTGTCTGCCAGCGAAACGATGCCGTCCGCCAGCCCCCGGGCGTCTCCGGCGGGCACGAGATGGCCGGTTCGCCCCTCGTCGATAACCTCGGGAACGCCGCCGACCGATGTCGCGACGACGGGCACCTGCGCAGCCGCCGCCTCGAGGAGAAACACGGGCAAGCCTTCCGTGAACGACGACATCACGGCGACATCGAGGTTCGGCAGGAACCGGCGCAGATCGTCGCGGAACCCCGCCATCACGAAGCGCCCCTCCAGGCCACGGTCCCGCACGCGCTGCTCGAGTGCCGGCCTCAGCGGTCCCTCGCCGAAGAGCACGAAGCACGTGCCCGGGCGGCGTTCAGCCACCAGCGCCGCGGCGTCGATGAAGACGCCGAAACCCTTCTCCGGGCTGAGCCGGCCAGCGGAAGCGACGAGCCAGCGCGGCGGCGGCGCGAACCACGCCTCCATCTCGGCGCGGCACCGCGCGTCCGGTTCGACGAACGCGCCCTCGTCGATCGCGTTCGGGATCACAACGATCTTCTCGTCGGGCACGCCTGCGCGCCGGACCTTTCCGGCCTGCGCCTTCGAGACGCAGACGACCGCGTCCATCCAGCGCAGGACGAGGCGGTCGAGCGACTCGTACGCGCGGACCTTCCACGTGACGGCCGTCCAGCCGTGCGACACCGACACTGCGGGGATCCCGGCAAGCCGCGCCGCGCGCCAGCCAATGATGTCGGGTTTGTAGCCGCTGCAGCACACGAGGTCCGCGTTCAGCCGCCGCAATTCCCCGGCCACTTCGCGGATGCATGCCGCAATCCGCGGGGTGTTGCAGGCGAGCAGTTTCGCCTCGCGGCCCTGGCTCTGCGCCTCATCGATGAATCGCTGCGCCAGGCCATGCTCGGCGAATGACAGATAGATGCTCTCGACGCCGCTCGGCAGATGGCTCGCAAGGCCGAGCATCTGGCGCTCGGGGCCGCCGTAGAACGGAGAAGCCATGAGGTGGACGACACGCATCGGCGGACTACCCTCGTGTGGCTGGCATGCCAAGGCTGTGTTCCCACGACGTTTCGAGTTTCTGCGCCAGCACGTCCCAGTCGTACGTGTCCAGGACGAGCGCCCGGCCTCGCTGGGCCATTGCCTGCATGTCGCCGGGCTTGCGGATCGCGCGCACGAGGGCGTCAGCCATGTCCGCTTCGTCGGCCCGCACGAAGTCCACGCCTGGCCGGATGCGAAGGCCCTCCGCACCGATCGTGCTGGCCACGACTGGAAGCCCGGACGCCAGCGCCTCGAGAATCTTGAGCCGGGATCCGCCGCCGATCCGCAGCGGGACGGCCATGACGCCGCTTCCGCCGAGGTACGGGCGGACGTCGCCGACGTCGGCGTGCAGCTCCACACCCGGTGTGTGTCGGACCCGCTCGACCAGGGCCGCCGGTGGGTGACGCCCGACGATGACAAGCATGGCGTTCGGCTCCAGGCTGCGCACCCGGGGGAAGATGCGGTCGAGCAGCAGCCCGACCGCGTCGAGATTCGCCCACCAGTCGAGCGCGCCGAGATAGAGGATGCGCGACGGATCGCGTGGGCCCTCCACGTGCTCGAAAAAGGCCCGGTCGATGCCGTTGTCGACCACGTCAACGTGCGGCTGGCCGAACGTTTCCCGGATATAACAGGCATCCTCCTCGGTGACGGCGACGACGCGAGCGGCTTGACGGAAGGCCGTCTCCTCGAATCGGCGGAACCTGTGCCATTGCACCTTGAAGAACGCCCTCTTGAAGGCGTTCTTCTCGGTTTCGTAGTACCGCTGCCACAGGCGCGTGTCGACGTTGTGGGCCACTGCGACACGTGGTCCCGGAATCGAGGCGTCGATCGACGCGAGGTACGGTGGCCACTCCACCTGCCAGACGTCGACGCGTTCCCGGCTCGCGAAGTCGGACACGACGCTGCGCATCCGGCCCGACAGGTGCGACGTGACGGTGTACGGCGACGACGAAAACAGGTTCGCGAACAGCCGGGCGTAGAACGTCGGCCCTGTCTTCTTCGGAACGGGATGATGGACGAGAATCGGTTCAATCCCGTGATCGCGCAGGAACGCAGGGGCCAGACGGGCTTCCTCGCTGTCTTCGGCACATCGTCCGACGTAGGTGATCCGTTGCCGAGTGGCTGCCTTGAGCAGCAGATTGAGCGTACGCAGCCGCTTGCCGGACGTGGCGGGATACGACACATCGCCGTCGACGATTACGACGTGCATAGGCGATTATCCTCCGCCCTGCGGCCCCGGGGGAAGAGCCAACGCAGGCGGCGGATCGTCTCAATGGTGCGGGTACAATAGGCGTTGGAGAGGCAGCGCCTCGAGGCGAGCGATTGGTCGTCCGTGCGATGATGACCTGATCCTCGGCGAGGCGCGACGGCTCACGTGCGTTCTGTCGTCTCCAGCGTGAACGAAACGGAACATATGAAGTCGGTCAATGACCGGTGGCTCCTGTCCGGGCGCTCCCCAAGAGCACTCAGGACGTTGGTGTCTTTCGGCGAGGAGTACTCCTGGAGGGCCCGAATTGCGTCGTGGCTGCTGCGGCTTCCGTTCGGCTCGCCGTTGGCGCGGCTTGCCTGCGCGGGTACGTATCTGGACGCCGAGCGAAGCAGTCTGGTGAGTCCGGAGCACCGGCGCGTCGTCGAGCTGCTCGACAAGACCTTGCACGAAGACTGGCGTCGGATCTTTCCGGGAACGGACGCGGCCCCTGGCCTCCTGACCTATCTCATGGATCCGGGAGATCGGGGCGCCAACATCTTCGTCACGTCCGTGGATGACAATCTCCTGTTCGTGAAGTACATCAGGCACGCGAGCCTGTTCTGCATGCTGGAGCGCGAGTACGAGAACGTCCGGTTCCTGCAGAACACGCTCACGGATGGGCTGCAGAGCAGCATCCCCGGGGTTTGCGAGCTGGCGGGCACCGATGACGCGCGTTTCCTGGTGTTCGACCATGTGCGAGGAGAGCGGATGTCCGAGATCCTCCCTCCTGGCGGGGCCAGACGGGGGAATCGGGCCGAAGCGGCGATCGAGAAAGCCGTCGCCTGGCTGGTGCGCTTCCAGCAGCAGACAACCTCCGGGTGGGCGAGTGTCGCATCGTTCCGGGACGAGTTCGACACCCTCGCGGACCGGTACGCCAGCGTCTGGCCGGAGCCGGGCCCGGTGCAGATGCTGTTCAACGATGTCAGGGACACGATCGCGGGCGGCGCGGACCTGAAGGTTCGCCTCGGCTGTTGCCACGGCGACTTCTTCCCGGGCAACATCCTGATTGACGGCAGCAACGTCATGGTCGTGGACTGGGAGACGATGCGCAAGGGAGCGCTGCAGACCGACGACCTCTTCTCCCTCTTCCTGAGCTACCGCGTGCCTGACAGGCGCTCACGCGGGACCGTCGATGTGCTGCGCAGCTTCCGCTTCGTCTTCATGGAGGACAACTGGTTCTCGCAGATGGTCCTTGAGAGCATCAGGAACTACTGCGCGGAATCCGGACTGTGTGGAGGCCACTGGCTGGAGGCGCTGTTCGTGCTCTACCTGCTGCGGCAGTCCCTGCTCGAAGCGGAGGGAATCCTGGAGGAAAGGATGATGGAGCGCGAGTATTGGCACAGCCGTCTCAATTACTACGCGACCAACCGAGACAGGTCCATCCTGGGAACACCGTGAGGGGCCGGCCCGAACGGCGCGGTTCCTGCCCGATGCGCACGCCCTTGAGGATCCCCCACGAGGCCCGTCGGCGGCGCTACGCTCTCGAGAATACGATCTCGCGGATCTCCTGAACCTGCTGCCGGAAGCCCACCGCGAGAACCGCTCCGTAACTCACGACCCCCGCGGCGACCAGGATTGCGACCTGCCACACGGGCCCCGACGCGGACACCGTGGCGAGGCGGACCATCAGCACCACGAGGCCCATGGAGGCTGTGCAGACCGCTGCCGGCGCCAACGCCGAGAACAACTCGGCCCACGCGTACCCGATCAGCCCGCGGGTCATGGAGAACCAGACGACCGCCACAGCGGGGTACAGCAGCAACCACGCCCAGCACACGCCGTTGAGCCCGAAGAACGATCCCACGGCGAATCCCGACGGCATGACGACCAGGCACAGGAGGTTGAAGCGGAGGATCAGGCCGGG
>JAPKZP010000462.1 GCA_026393735.1 Acidobacteriota bacterium | reverse complement strand
GCACGAGCGCCACGGCGGCGGCCGCGCCTGGGAACCTGATGACAGGACGGACCATGGACATGCAACCGCTCCTTCGTGGGAACGCGATACGGCAGTCGGGAAGTCATGCAGCGGCCATGATGGCCTGGGGACGATCCGGGACACAGTAGCGGGTGAGGCCGCAGGCGTCAAGACAGAGAGAGCACCTCTCCCGGTAGAAAACCTCTCCCGGAGAGGTTACTGCACGCGGTCGAGAAACCTCTCCCGGAGAGGTTTCCACATGCGGACGTGTGACCCCGGAGTCTGTTCGCAGAAACTGCTCTCTCTGCAAGAAACCTCTCCCGGAGAGGTTTCTCATCGTGACAGTCGTGGGATCCGGCTTCAGCCGGATCCAGAAGAGCGTTCGGCTAAAGCCGACCGCCCCGGGTGTAGGATGATCGCGTCAGATGATAATCGTGACAGACGAGGCGCGTCGGCGGTGGCATCGCTCGGGCGCGGAGCGCTGGGGCCTGGCCCTGCCGGACTTCGCTGCGGCCCTCGAACGCAGCGCGGCGCAGCGATTCCGCGGCGAGTCGCCCACGGCCCCCGGCATCGAGGCGTATCTCGATTCCCTGAAACTCGACGACCTGGCCTTGGCATGCGCCTGCGCACGCGGCAGCGAACCCGCGTGGGAGCACTTCGTTCGCGAGTTCCGGCCGATCCTGCTGCGCATCGCCAGCCGGGGCCAGACCGTCGACCGGGCGCGGGACGTCGCGGACTCCATCTACGGCGAGCTCTACGGCCTCGACGAGCGTGACGGCGTCCGTCGATCCTTGTTCGACTACTACCACGGCCGATCGACGCTCGCGGGCTGGCTCAAGGCCGTGGTCGCGCAGCGGCTTGTCGACCGTGCGCGGTCGGAACGGCGGCTGGAGCCGCTGCCAGACGATGAAACGGCGTTGCAGCAGAGTGGACGCGACGAGGGGCCGGACGTGGATCGCCAGCGGTATCTGGCGATCGTCCAGGGCGCGCTCGCCGAGGCTCTCTCGATCCTCGCTGCGCGGGATCGGCTGCGCCTCTCGCTGTACTACGCGCAGGATCTGACGCTCGCGAAGATCGGGACGCTGCTGGGCGAGTCCGAAGCCACCGCGTCGAGAAAGCTGGAGCGCACCCGGCGCGACGTGCGCGCGGCAGTCGAGCGCCGGCTGCGCGACGAACAGCGGCTGACCGACGCGGAGATCGCGCTCTGCTTCGACTATGCGCGCACGGACCCCGCCTTCGATCTTGCTCGCACGCTGCCCCCGCCGGAAGGGTGACGCGCTGCCTGAGCGCGGCGCAGTGAGATCGTGGCGCAGAGAGATCGTGGTGCCGTCAGGTTGTGCCGCAGGGCTTCCCGGGCCTGAGCCTCTTGCCCATCGACTTCGCTCAGGGCGACCCTGAGCGCGCCGAAGGGTCGAAGGCAGCCATGCGAGCACGCCTGCAAGAGACAGTCGCCGGATCGTTCTTCAGGATGGGGAGGTTTCAGGTGAGCACGGATCGCCAGCGTGACGCCGACATCGATCGGCTGCTGCGCGCCACGCTTCGGCAGAAGGCGGACCCACCGGCCGGCGAGTGCCCGGACCTCGGTGTGTTCGCGGCGTATGTCGAAGGCAGCGCGCCGCCGGACGAGCGCGGCAGGCTGGAGACCCACATGGCTGCGTGCAGCCGGTGCCAGGCCGTGATGGCCATTCTCGCGGCCGACGAGCCAGCTTCGGAAGTCGTCAGGGAGGCCGCCGCGCAGAAGGTGGCGTGGCAGCCCCACTGGTGGTCGCGCGTGCATCCGCGCTGGTTCGTGCCCGTAACCGCGATCGCCACGATCCTCGTGATCTACGTTGCCACGCGGCCGCTGATTGCACCCTACTTCCCAACCGTGTCGCCGGGTCCGGAACTCAGCCAGGCTCCGTCGTCGCCAGCGATTCCGCCGGCTGCGGACGAGCGCGTGGCTGAACGTATGCCACCCGAGACGCCAACCGCCAAGGGAACGCCCGAGCCTGAGTCCGCGCTTCGGGAACGCGACCGGTTGCGGACCGCTGAACAGGTTCCCGCACAGCCGACGCTGGCTTCCCGCGAGGCGAGACCTGCCCCAGGTGGCGTCAGCCAGACCTTGCCGCCAGCGCCTCCCGTGGAGATCGCCGCCGCCAACCTTCAGGAACGCGCCGAACAGCTGGCGAGACGGGAGAAGGGCGCTGCCGCGCCGATGGCTGCGGTTCCCATGGCGGCGCCGGCCCCGGTTGCTACACCGCTGGCTGTTCCGGCCGCGGCTCCGGCCGCAGCGCCGGAACCACGGCCGGCGCCACCGGTAGCAGTCGCTCCGGATCAGGCGGGAGCGGCCAGGCCGGCCGCAGTCGACGCAATGCGCGACGCCGCCACAGGCGGTGGGCAGAAGATCGATGCCCAACGCGAAACGGCCGATTATGTGCTGGCCGTCACGCCGGGAAGTCACGTCCGCTGGCGCCTGGGCTCGTTCGGGTACATCGCGCGGTCAGACGACGGTGGCGCCACATGGTTTGCGCAGAAGTCCGGCGTGTCCGTCGCGCTGCTAGCTGGGTCCGCGCCTTCCGATGCGGCCTGCTGGGCAGTCGGCGTCGCGGGCACGGTCCTTGTCACCGACGACGGTGAACGATGGTCGCGGCGGACATTTCCGGAACAGGTCGATCTCGTGGCCGTCGACGCGCGCAGCGCGCGCGTCGCGACCGTGACGCCGCGCGACGGCCCGCGCTTCCCCACGTCGGACGGCGGCCGCACCTGG
>JAPKZP010000742.1:1223-2658 GCA_026393735.1 Acidobacteriota bacterium | reverse complement strand
TCGGCCGGCGGTCGTTGATGAACATCACGCTGTGACCGATGAAACACTCGTCCTCGATAGTCACCGCTTCGCAGATGAACGCGTGGCTGGAGACCTTGCATCGCGCCCCGATCGACGCGCCCCGCTGGATTTCCACAAACGCCCCGACCTGGGTCCCGTCGCCAATCCGGCACCCGTACAGGTTGACGAAGGAGAAGATCCTGACGCCCTCGCCCAACTCGACGTCCGGCGCAATCCTGATGAAGTTCTCGCGGTCGTAATTCGCGTCTCGTTTCGGATGACTCACTGTGTCCTCCTCACCGCGCCCGCCAGGGTCCGGCAGGCCTCAATCACTCGGTCCTGCTCCTCGTCGGTCATCCCGTGGAACAGCGGGAGAAGGAGCGTGTTGTCGCGCAGCCATTCACTCTCGGCGAGCCGCCGACAGGTCCGTTCCGGACAGCCCCAGTTGCAGGGGCCCGGCCCGCAGGCCCAGCGCGCGCGATCGGCGTACGCCAGTTCCTGGTGGGCATTGCTGATCCCGCGCTTGCAGGACACCCCGTGGTCCATCAGGTGCTGCAGCGCGGCAACCTGGGACAGGCCACACCCTTCGCGAAGGAAGACGGGGTAGCTTTGCCAGTTCGACCGCGCCCACGGTTGCTCGTCCGGAGGCCGCAGCACGGGGTCGTTGCGAAATGCGTCTCGGTACCGGTCTGCGCGTGCGCGGCGTTCGGCCACGACATCGGCAAGGCGGGCCAGTTGCGGCCGTCCCACGGCCGCCTGAAGATCGGTCATCCGGTAGTTGAAGGCCGGCTCAACGTAATCTTCGAACACCACGGTCGACGAATGGTGACGCACGGTGTCTGGCACCGACATCGCGTGCTGACGCAGCAGCCGGAACCGGCGAGCGAACGCTTCGTCGGCGGTCGTCAGCATGCCTCCGTCCCCGGTCGTGACGATCTTTCTCGGATGAAGCGAGAAACAGGCCACGACGCCGTGTGGTCTTCCGATCCTCTCCCATCGCCCCTTCCAGAGCACCTCGCTGCCAATGGCGCAGGCGGCGTCTTCGACCACGGGGAGGCCATGACGCGCCGCGACGCCGAGAACCCCCTCCAGGTCGCACGGGATCCCGATCTGATGCACGCACAGGATCGCTCGCGTCTGCGGCGTCAGGACGGCCTCCAACGCGGCCGGATCCATGCCGAGCGTCTCGCGGTGCACATCCACGAACACGGGCCGCGCCCCCACGGCAACTACGGCGTTGGCCGAGGCCACAAAACTGTGACTGACCGTCGCCACATCGTCGCCGGGCTTGACGCCGACCGCGAGCAGTGCGAGCTGGATGGCCACCGTGCAGTTGGACACGGCCACGGCATGCAGTGCACCCACGGCAGCAGCAAACTCCTGCTCGAAGGCCGCGACCTCCGGCCCTTGCGTGAGACAGCCGGACCGGCTGACA
>JAPKZP010000742.1:0-1205 GCA_026393735.1 Acidobacteriota bacterium | reverse complement strand
CGGATGACACGGGCCGCTGCGGCGACCTCGGCGTCACCGAGCATCGGACGGACGAGCGGCACGCGGGGACGGGTGGGATCGCTCATGCCCAGTTCTTGACGACCATGCGCGCGGCCAGGTCTTCGAGTTGCGGCGGTGGGATGGCACGAAACCGCTGAACCAGGTCCGCCACGCCCTCCGCAGGCAGTACGGACGGACGGAATCCGAGCTGGTGCATAGCTTCGGTCGAGTCCGCCAGGAGGCGAAGAACGTCTCCCGGCCGCGGCTCGACGTGTTCAACGGGAAGGTCAGGCCTTCCTACAGCCGTTCGCACCGTGTCGGCGAGTGCGTTGATGGACAGCTCCGCGCCAGACCCGACGTTGAACGTCCGGCCCTCAACGTTCTCTGCGACTGCCGCGCAGGCGATGGCGGTCGCCGTGTCGTACACGTGCGTCAGGTCCCGCGTCTGCGTGCCGTCCCCGAATACCACGAGCGAGCGTCCGGTCAGGGCCCGCAGGACGAAGCGCGGCAGGACTTCCCCGGAGTCCCCTTCGAAGTGCGAACGCGGCCCGTACGCATTGAACGGCCGGACCACGACGACGGAGAGTCCGTAACACCGGTGGAACGCGCGTGCGAAGCACTCACCGGCGAGCTTGCTCGCGCCGTAGACCGTGTGAGGGTCCGTCGGGTGGTCCTCCCGCATCGGCACGGACTGCGCGGTGCCGTAGACCTCCGACGAGGACACGTGGACAACACGGCGTGCCCCCGCGCTCCGCGCCGCCGCGAGGACGGTGAGGGCGCCGCGCCCGTTCACGTCTTCGTTCTCGAACGGCGAATGGATGGAGTGCCGTACGCCGAGGCAGGCCAGGTGGAACAGCGTGTCTCCGCCGCGCAGCACGCGGGCCAACTTCTCCCGGTCGCGGACGTCTCCCCACAGGAACTCCGGCCTCGCGCCGGCCTCGGCCTCACAGTCCAGGTTGGCCGTCGAACCCGTCGCCAGGTTGTCGTACACGACGACGGACGCGCCGCTCTTCAGGAGCAGGCGGACCAGCGTGGAACCGATGAAGCCGGCTCCGCCGGTCACGACGCATCGCCGGCCCGCGAGACCCTGGATTGCGGGAATCTGAAGCTCGGACACGATCGTGCGGCTCCTCTCCTGCCTCACTGGGCGGCGGCGGCGGACGGGATCTCCTGGCAGACCCGTCGAACAGCGTCGATCACGGTGT